>NZ_LZML01000047.1:0-54206 GCF_001665695.1 Nocardia sp. 852002-51101_SCH5132738
TCGTCGGTCCTTCCTGCCGAGCCATCAGGCTCGACTCATCGGACCGAGATCAGATCCACCGGAACACCGACAGTCCCGGCGCGGATGCCGGGCGGGTCGTTCCACAGGACCACGCGCGCCGGGAGTGGCAGCGCGGGGCCAATGCGCCGCGCCACCGCGGCGGGGTCGTCACGGCACAGGCGCATCCCACAGTGGGAACCAGCGCTCGAGTTCGGCTTCGATGGGGAGTTCGCCGGAAAGTGCTGCGCGAGCTCGGAGTTCGAGGGCGTTGTCGCGGCGTTGCTCGCCGGAGGGCGCGAACGGGTAGACGGTGCCCCGTTTGAAAAGGTAAACCAAGCCGAGCCGGTGTGGCGGGAGGTCAGCGGTGGCGAAGCCGATGACGGTGCACAGCAGGTTCGGGCCGAAACCGTTGTCGGACAGAGTGGAATTGATCGCGTGCAGCGCGGTCGTCAACGCGGACAAGTCTGCGGTGTCTTGCCTGCAGGTGATCCAGGTGTAGCCGAATTCGTCGATCGTCACTGCCACTGCGATGGTCGGTTCGAGGTGCAGCAGATCGAGGATCTCCGCCTCGGACTGTCTTGCGCCGGCGCCTTCGGCCTGTTTGAAGCACACGGCCCCAGCCCCGGTCGGGTGGACGTCCAGCGCCGCCTGCAGAGTGTAGGCAGCGGGTGGAACAGCGAACAGTACATCGAGATTCGGCTGCACCGGCTTGGTGCGGCCCAGCAGCGCGTTGAGGAATCCCATCTCGATTTCAGCTCTCCTGCCCGAGTTCGGTAGCCAGTGCGCCGAGCTGGTCCAGTCGCTGCTGGAGGCTCGGATGGGTGGACAGTAGCGTCGACCAGGTGGCGCCGGCGCCCAGCGCGGGGGCGAAGAAGAACGCATTGAACGGCTGCTCGGTGCGCAGGTCACGACTGGGAATGCGACCGATGTCCCCGCTGATCTTGGTCAGCGCCGAGGCAAGCTCCGACGGGCGGCCGGTGAGGATCGCCCCGGCTCGGTCGGCGGCCAGCTCGCGATACCGTGACAGCGCTCGGATCAGCAGGAAGCTGATCGCGTAGACGGCCGCGGAGACCGCCATCACGGCTAGAACGACGAGGAACAGGTTGTCGCCGTCGCGGCGGTCCCGGCCGCCTCCGCCGAACATTGCCGAGTACAGAGTGAATCGTGCGATCAGACCCGCAAGCACGCCCATGAACGACGCGGTGGTCATCACCACCACATCCCGGTGCGCGATGTGCGAAAGCTCATGCGACAGCACACCATCGAGCTCATCGGCATCAAGCCGCTGCAGCAGGCCGGTAGTGACGGCGATGACAGCGCGGCGAGGGCTGCGACCGGTGGCGAACGCGTTGGGCATATCGAGGTCCGCGATAGCGACCTGCGGTTTGGGCATGTTCGCGGTGGCGCAGAGCCGGTCGATGATGCCGTGCAGCTGCGGCGCCTCCTCCGCGGTGACGACACGCGCCCGCATCGCGTACAGAGCGATCCGGTCGGAAAACCAGAACTGCGCGAACAGCAGCCCGCCCACGATCACCACGACCACCACGACCGACTTGATCAGCACCACCAGCGCCGCGATGAACGCGACATAGATCAAGCCGAGCAAGAACATGGTCAATCCCATGCGGGCCGTGAGCCGATGGTCCGGCCGGAAACGGGTACGCATGGCAGTTATCCCGGAATCAGTCCGTCGTCGCGCAGCATCGCGTGAACCTCGGACAGCGGCATGTCCGCACTGGGAAGCACCAGATCCGAGGCGACCAGCGCATCGTCGGCTACCGGGGTAGCAAGATCCCGGACAGTGGCCAGCATGCGGCCCAGGACGAGCGAGAACCCGGTGTCGTCGCCCGCGTCGGCGGCCTGCAGCAGCTCGTCGTCGAGTTCATTGAGGTCGCTGAGGCGGGCGTCGTCGAGGGTGTATTGGCCTTCGCCGAGAATACGAACGATCATGATTGCGGCCTTTCCTGCGCGTTCGCCTCGATCGCCGGCGTGAGTGAGCTTTTCAGTTGCGCCAGTTCGGCATCGACATCACTGCCCCGACCGGCGTCGAGGGCGGCCTGAATATCGTCACGCCGGCCGACCGGAGCGGTGGCATCTTCCAAGGCACCGGAGGCGATCAGCTCGTCCAGCGCTTGCGAGCGCGAACTCATCTGCGCTGTCTTGTCCTCGGCCCGCTGGATCGCCAGCCCGACATCGCCCATCTCCTCCGAGATGCCGGTGACAGCCTCGCTGATCTTGGTCTGCGCCTCGGCCGCGGTATAGGTGGCCTTGATCGTCTCCTTGCGCGTACGGAACGCCTCCACCTTCGCCTGTAACCGTTGCGAGGCGGTGGTGAGCTTCGCCTCCTGCGCGGCCAGGTCGTCATACTGCGGCCGTAGCTGCTCGATCTGGGCAAGGGTTGCCGCGCGCCGAGTCAGCGCCTCCCGAGCCAGGTCGTCGCGACCTTGCCCGACCGCCTGCCGGGCCTGGCTCTGCAGGCGGTCGGCGGCCTGCTGGAGCTGGTTTTGCTGCAGCTCGATGCGTTTACGGCTGGTAGCGACATCCGCCAGGCCGCGCCGCACCTGCGCGAGCATCTCCAACTGCCGCTGATACGAGTAGTCGAGCACCTCACGAGGGTCCTCGGTGCGATCGAGCAGCTTGTTCGTCTTGACCCGGAACAGCAAAGCGATACGTCGAGCGATACTCACTTCTCGTCACTTCCTCACATGTAGGAGACGCTGTCTCCACTGTCGTCGCCCACTACGCTCGCTGCCAGGGACCTACGGCCCAATTTCGACCGTCCATGCGTACGGCCCGGGTCTTCGGCTGGAAACTGACTGCGCATTGCGGAGCAAAAGCCTTGCCGCGATCTCAGCTGCGGTAGTTGGGATCGAGCAACCGCCTGACAGCTGTGCGGTACGCACCACCAGGAGAGAGAGGCGGAGTCCGGGGATCGTCGGGCGGGAGGCGCGGTTCACCGAAGGGGGTCAGCGGTCGGGTAGCCGTACAAGCCGCTGGGTGTCGTCGAACAAGGCCTGTTCGGCTACGCGGGCAGTGGTGAGGGCGCCCAGCGCGGTGGCGGCGAGCAGCATGTACATGACGACGATCTGGTAGCGGATCGCGGTGAGCGGGTCGACGCCGGCGAGGATGAGCCCGGTCATGGCGCCGGGCAGGCTGATCAGGCCGACGACTTTGGTGGAGTCGATCGCGGGGATCAGCGCGGTGCGCAGGGCCGAGCGACGATGTGGCGCGAACGCCTCTCGGGCCGAAAGGCCCAGGCACAGCCGGGCTTCGATGGCCGGGCGGGCATGCTGGGCGTCTTCGCGCAGACGGCGCAGGGCGATGCCGGTGGCCTGCATGGCGGCGGAGACGATCATGCCACCGACCGGGACCACGACGCGGGCTTGGGTGGAGATGATCCCGAGTGCGAGCAGCGCGCCGAGAGTGATTCCCGATCCGGTGGCCACGCCGATGGTGGCCGCGCGAGCCGCGTGCGGCAGACCCGCGCCGCGCCGTGCGGCGACTTGCCCCGCGATGACGATCATGACCAGGACCCAGCCGAGAGCGCCGGGCAACCCGGTGTGCCGGAACAGAATCAGCAAGAGCGCGCCGACCGCGACCAACTGGATACCGGCACGAGCGGCGGCGACGAGCAGTTCGCGGGTCAGGTGCAACTGCTGGCGGTAGGCGATGGCGGCGGCTACCGCCACCAGTGCCAGCGATGTCGCCACCCCGCCCCAACCGGGCACCGAAAGGCCCGCTGTCACTTCGTGTTCCGTGGTTCGAGGGGGCGGGAACTACGGGTCAGCCGCCCCTGGTGAAGCGACCAGATCGTGTCGGCGACGCCGTCGACGAAGTCGGTATCGTGGCTGACCAGCACGACGGTGCCGCCGTCGCGGGTGTGGGTACGGATGAGTTCGGCGACCGCGGTGGCGGAGTTCTTGTCGAGAGCGGAGGTCGGCTCGTCCAGCAGCAGCACTTCGGGTTCGACGGCGAGTGCGCGGGCCAGGCAGACTCGCTGGGCTTGACCGCCGGACAGCTGTGCGCATCGACGGGTGGCGAACTCCGGCCCCAACCCCAGCAGGGCCAGCAACTGCTCGAGACGCTGCGTAGCCAAATCCGCTCGGGCATACCGGATCTCCTCGGAGACGGTATCGGTGAGCAGGACGGGCTGTTGTCCGACGAGCCCGACGCGACGACGGAGGTCGAGTACGTCGAGGCTGGTGATCGGCGTGCCGTCGAGCCGGATGGTGCCACTGGTGGGTTCGGCGAGCCGGTTGAGCAGCCGCAGCAGTGTCGTCTTCCCGGCGCCGCTGGGCCCGACGACCGCCGAGCAGGCGCCACGGGCGAATTCCGCGTCGGCGTCGACGAGCACCGTGGTGGTGTCGTGGCCGGCGGTGACGCGGTCGAGGGAGATGGCAGACATGGGTTCCAAACAGGTTCAGCTGATGGGCTCGAATTCCCACAGCACCGGAGTGCCGTCAGGGCCTTTCGGGATCGGTACGTAGCAGTGGTGGGTAGCGGGGTCCACCGCGAGCGAGTGGGCGCCATCGGCCACATGCGCGGCGCCGACCGCGACGGTGCGGCCGGCGCGGCGGTCGAACACGCTGACCCAGCCGCTTTCGGCCGCGACGTACACCCGGTGCGTGCCCGGGTCGTAGACCAGTACGTCGGGGGTCTCGCCCACCGGGTCGCGGCCGGTGACGGTGCCGGTGGCCAGGTCCACGGTGACCATGGCCGCCCCTGCTTCGCAGCCGACGAACATCACCCGGTCTGTCGCGTCGAGGGCTTGCCCGTGCGGGGCATCACAGCCGGGAATCGGAATGCGTTGGGTGACAGTGGCTTTCGCGGGATCGATCAGCGCCAGATCGTTGCGGCCGTGCACGGCGACCACCATCCGGTCGGTGACCGGGTCGTAGACGACGTTGCCGGCCTCACCATCCACTGCGGCGGTCGCGCGCACCGCACCGGTTTCGGCGTCGACGACGGTCTCGGTACCGGCGTGCTCGTCGGTCGTCCACACCGCACGGCGAACCGGGTCGTAGGCCAGCCCATCGGGGTAATCGCCGGTCGGTGCGGTGAACATCACCGCACCGGTGTCCTCGTCGATCGCGACGAGTTGATTGCGGCCGGTCGCGGTGGCGTACACGCGATGAGTGTCTCCGACCACGAGCACCCCGTGCACGTCGGGCATATCGGCAAGGGTGCGTACAACCCGATGGGCGCGCACATCGACCTCGACCACCTCCCCGGCGCCCATATGGGCCACGAAGAGCAACCCGCGCGCGGCATCGAGGGCGGTGTAGTCGAAACGCACCGGTCCGCCGGTCAGCGACACCTGCGCGACCCGGCGCAGCGGCAGCTCACCGGGGTGCGGAGGCCCCAGCGTTCCCGAGCTCGAGCAGCCGCTCATCAGAACGGCCGCGCCCAGCAGCACCGCACATATGCGAATCGGCCGCATCAACCGTCTCTCACTCGGCGTAACCGTGGTTTCGACACTACGCCAGACGGTCGCCAGGCCGAACCCGTCGATTCATGTGCGCGATGTACCTGCAGCGAAAACCGACAGCAAGCTCACGGACAGATCGGCCACAGCGGCGTCGCGGTCGGCGAGGAAGTCGCGCCGGATGCCGAGGGGCCGGGAGAACTTCGCACCCAACCGGAGCTAGCGTGCGGGTTCGATTCGGAAGACCGGATACCGGTCCGCGATCTGCTCGAACTCACCGAGCGGGGCGGTGCGATCGATCGGAAAGTGCGGACGTGCACCGGGCGCCACAGCAAGGTAACGGCGCAGAATCGGCGCCCGCTCCCCCACCTCCACCTCGGTGAGCCGCACCTCCTCACGACCGCGCCGGAGCAGGAACGCACGACCGTGCGCCGCACGAACATTGCGCACCCACCCCGCCTCCGCGCCCAGCATCGACACCAGGTACCGCTGCCCCTCGTACTCCGCGACCGCGATCGGAAGCCGCACCGGGCGCCCGGTACGCCGACCGGACACTTCCAAAGTCATGGCGTAGCCAGGGGACAACACGCCCGCCGAATACATCCACTCCGAGGCCCGATTCAATACCCGGGCCAATCTCCCCGGCCGGTCACCCCAATACATCCGGCGTTTCGCCGCATACAGCAGATCCCGCACCCCGCCCATCCGATCCACCTTCCCTCGCCTGCCCCAGCGGTACCGCAAGACGGTAGCGCCTCACCTGTGCAGACGATGCACGACAGTCGCGGGCAGTGAGTTGGTGGCCCCGCTCGTCGAGCCGGATCAACCAGCAGACGCCCCGAACAAATCGGGCAACCCAGCCGAGACCGCGTCGGGGAATTGCGGATCCCGCTTGGAGAGAAACGCATCCACACCCTCGCGGACGTCATCCGACACGCCGCGCAGGTAAATCGCCACGGACTCGGCGCGGTGGGCGATCTCCGGACTGCCCGCTCCGAGCATCCGCCACATCAGTTGCCGCGTCAACGCCACCGACACCGGGGCGGTTCCCGACACCATGTCCCGCGCCAGCTCGACCGCGCGGTCCAGCACCTGATCGGCAGCGACCAACTCGCGTACCAATCCACGGTCGAGCGCCTCCCGGGCAGAAACCATTCGTCCGTTCAGCGTCCATTCCAATGCGGTGGAGATACCGACGATCCGTGGCAGGAACCAGGTGGAGCATGCCTCGGGCACCAGACCGCGGCGGGTGAAGACGAACCCGAATTTCGCTGTGTCCGAGGCGATTCGGATGTCCGCCGGAAGTGTCATCGTGACTCCGACGCCGGCGGCCGGACCGTTGATCGCGGCGATCACCGGTTTGTGTGACCGGTACACCCGCAGCGCGACTCGGCCGCCCTGGTCCGCCGGTGCGCCGCCGGTGTCCGGGTCGTCGCCGAGCACGAAGGTATCGCCGCCGGCGGCGAGGTCGGCGCCGGCGCAGAACGCGCGGCCTGTGCCGGTCAGGACGACAGCACGTACGGTGTCGTCGGAGTCGGTCTCGTCGAAAGCCGCGATGATCGCCTCGCACAAGTCGTCGGTGAAGGCGTTGAGCCGGTCCGGGCGGTGCAGCCGCACGACCGCGATTTCGCCGTTCCGCTCGATCAGCACCGGCGCGTCAGCGGCTACATTGCTCATCGCACCTTCTCGAATCGTGTTGCCACATCGCGGTATTCGTCGCGGATGGCCGTCTTGGACAACTTGCCGCTCGGTAACCGCGGCAAGGGCTCGTCACGGATCACGACATAGCGGGGAACCTTGTAATCGGCGACCAGCTGATCACAATGCGCGACGATCGCGGCCGCGTCGACAGCTCCGTTGACGGTGACGATCGCGGCGGGCGTCTCGCCGAATCGCTCGTCGGCTGCGGCGATGACGGCCACCTCCTCGACTCCGTCCAGATCCGCGATCACCCTTTCGATCTCGACCGGGGAGATGTTGATGCCGCCGGTGATGATCAGATCCTTCATGCGATCGACGAATTTCACTCTGCCGTCTTCGTCTCGGGTCCCCAGGTCACCGCTGTGCAGCCAGCCGCCCCGCAGGGCTTGGGCCGTGGTGTCCTCGTCGTTCCAATATCCGGGTGTGACGCCGGGACCGCGCACCACGATCTCGCCCTCCTCGCCTGGGCCGGCCTCCGTACCGTCCGGACGGACGACCTTCAATTCGGTGAATATCGATCCGGCCCCGCAGGTTTCGGGGTGGCTGAAGGCTTCGTCGCGCGTGGTGGCGGTGGCTACACCGCCCGCTTCGGTCATGCCGTAGATCTGGCGCAGTGCGACGCCCTTGTCGGCCCACGCCTTCAACAGTGCGGGCGCGACAGCGGCTCCGCCGACAATGGCGGTGCGTAGCGAGGACATGTCCGTATCGGCGAATTCCTCACTCTTGGCGATGGATTCCCATACCAGCGGCACCCCGAACAACGCGTTGACGCGATGCCGGCCGATCAAGGCGGCTGCGCGCCCCGGACGGAACTCCTTTTCCACGACAAGCGTATTTCCGAGGACGACCGACATCAGCAGACCCCAGACCAGACCGGGCGTGAAGACCAGGGGAAGCAGCAACAGCGAGGTGCACCCTGGGCGGAACCCTTCCTCGGTAAGAGTCGCCTCGAAGACGATGCTCAGCAACGTCCGGTTCGTGCAGATCACGCCCTTGGACAATCCGGTCGAGCCGCTGGTGAACAGCAGAGCGACGGGTTCGTCGGGCTCCACGTCGATGCGGAAGTCATCGCGCTCGCCTGCCCGTAGCCCGGTGAATTCGTCGAAGGACAGGGGACGGAAGTCGGTTCCCAGTGTCCGCGTCTGCTCGATTCGTTCGGAGAACTCCGGCGGCGCGATCGTCAGCACGGCACCGGAGTCGTCGAGAACCTTGCGCAACTCGGCCGCGGTGAGTCGGGGATTGAGCGGCACGAGGACCGCGCCCGCCTTGAGCACACCGAGAGCCAGGACGGGCCAGACGAGGGAATTCGGTCCGAGTACGCCGACCCGGTCGCCCGGCGCGATGCCTGATTCGGCGAGCCGCCGTGCCACCCGGCTGGACCAGTCCTGCAGCTCTCGATAGGTGAGGGACTCCTCGTCGACGATGAGCGCGGGCCGGCCCGGTGTGGTTTCGGCCCACCAATACAGGGCCGAGGCGATTGTCGCAGCCATTGCTTTCCTTCTCGTTGTGAAATGGCTTGGGGCGTCGTGGAGTTCTGTGCCGAACTCGGCGCCCGGGAGGCGTTCGGCCGACGATGCGGCATCGGAATTCTGGATGATTCGGAATGTGCACGTACCGAAGTCACATGCGCCGGAAAGGCGGTCGGGGGACGGTTCGGTATGTGACCCACACTACTTAGCATTACATATTACGTCAATCGATATTTGTATCATGTTCAATCGATTCGAGGGTGCACCGAGACGAGCGTTCCGATACTCACCGGCCGAGCCACCGGGGCTCGCGCTTGGCCGCGAAGGCGCGTGGGCCCTCCTTCGCGTCCTCACTGGTCATCACGACGCGGGTCGCGTCCCGGCTGATCTTCCACTCACCGTCGCCCCATCCGGCATGTTCCGCGGCGCTCTCGTGCATCACCCGCTTGCTCTGCTGCACGGCCAGCGGCGCGTTGGCGGCGATGACGGTGGCCAATTCGAGCGCGGCGGCGAGCGCCCCACCGGCCGGAGCCACCGCGTTGACCAATCCGAACTCGTAGGCGCGATGCGCGGACACGGGTCGGCCGGTGAGCGCTATCTCCGCGGCGATCTTCGGCGGAACCTGCCGGTGGATGCGCAACACGCCACCCGCCGCGGCGATCAGACCGCGCCGAACCTCGGGCAGTCCCAGTGACGCCTGTTCATCGATGACGGCGAGGTCGGCGGAGAGCACGATCTCGGTTCCGCCACCGAGTGCGAATCCGTTCACGGCGGCGATGACGGGTTTGGGGATCCAATGCCGGACTATCCCCGCGAAATCCCATTCGCGATGATCGGGATCGTAGACGCTACGCCCGGCGGCGATCTCCCTGAGATCGGCGCCGGCGCAGAACGCGCGCCCGGCACCGGTGACGATCACGACTCGGACTTGCGGATCCTGTGCGGCGCGCTCGAACGCGGCGCCGGCAGCGGCGGACAGCGCCGCGTCGACCGCATTGAGCGCGTCCGGACGGTTCAAGGTCACCACGGCTACGTGATCGCGCACCTCATACCGCGCGGCTGGTTCCGGTTGGGGCACAACATCTCCTGACGGGCAGAGGGGGCTTGGGGATGGTTCAGAGGTCGAGCACGAGCCGGGGTGTGTGGCTGCGCGAGACGCAGATCATCATCGCGTCGCCGGCTGCCTGTTCGTCCGCGGTGAGCACGGAGTCGCGGTGATCGGGCCGACCTTCGAGCACGGCGACTTCACACGTTCCGCAGGTGCCCTCCCGGCAGGAGAACTCGACGTTCACGCCGCGGCGCGCAATGGCATCCAGCACCGACTCGCCGGCGCCTACTTCGATCACCTCGCCGGTGCGCGCCAATTCCACCTCGAACGAGTGTGCCGGCGTGTCGGATCCGATCGGTCCGGGTGCGAATCGCTCGACGTGCAGATTCACATGATCTCTTGTCTCACAGGCACTTTCGATTGCCTGGAGCAGCGGTTCCGGCCCGCAACAGTACACCTCGGTCGCGGTCGCGAGGCCGTCCAGAGCCGCTCCGAGGTCGAGCAGTCCACACTCGTCCTGCGGGCAGAGCGCGACCCGATCAGGATGCGTCGACGCCAGCTCGTCCGCGAAGGCCATACTCGCACGCGTGCGTCCGCCGTACAGGAGCCGCCAAGGCCGTTGGGCCGCGTCGACCCGGCGCAGCATCGGCAGCAGGGGCGTGATGCCGATCCCGCCCGCGACGAAGAGATAGGATTCGGCGTCGGTCAACCGAAAAGCATTGCGGGGACCCGCGATCGAGATCAGATCGCCGGTGTGGAGTTTGTCGTGCACGAAGGCCGACCCGCCGCGACCGTCCGGTTCGCGAAGTACGGCCACCGTCAACGACCGCCGATCGGACGGATCGCCACACAAGGAGTACTGCCGGGTCATGTCGCCGAGAACGAGGTCGATATGGGCGCCGGGCTCCCAGACCGGCAGCGCTTCACCGTCCGGGTCCGCCAGCGTTACCGCGACCACGCCGGCGGCGACGGACTCCTTGCCGATCACCCGCATTCGCCGGGGTGTCCGCTCTTCGCTCATCAACCCAATCCGTCCATCGGAACCACAATGGCTAAATCTTAAGGTATTAGATTAATTCAATGCAATACCCAGCTAGATCGCACTTGCGAACCACGCGTAACGCGTATAAATCTATAGCCGTTAGTCATCGAGACGTCGTGACAGGAGTCAACGCATGGACATCACCGGCCGCAGCGTCGAGTCGGTCCTGGACCTGTTCGCACTGACCGGACGCGTCGCCGTGGTGACCGGCGCGGGAGCCGGTCTCGGTGCCGGCTTCGCGCGAGCGCTGGCCGAAGCCGGGGCGGACGTGGTCGTCGCGGCCCGGCGCCGCGACACGCTCGACCGAGTCGCGGAAACGATCACGGCGCTGGGAAGGCGGTGTCTGGTCGTACCGACCGACGTCACCGACCCCGAGCAGTGCGAGGCATTGGCCCGGGCGACGATCGACGAGTTCGGCCGCCTGGACATCCTGGTCAACAACGCCGGCGTCACCCATGCCGCGCCGGCCACTCGCGAAGACCCGCAGGGCTATCGAAATGTTCTGGAGGTCAATCTGTTCGGTGCGTACTGGATGGCACAGGCTTGCGCCCGGGTGATGCGTCCCGGATC
This sequence comes from Nocardia sp. 852002-51101_SCH5132738, assembly GCF_001665695.1. NCBI lineage: Bacteria > Bacillati > Actinomycetota > Actinomycetes > Mycobacteriales > Nocardiaceae > Nocardia > Nocardia sp. 852002-51101_SCH5132738. Next base: position 11,256 of record NZ_LZML01000047.1, read on the forward strand.
GAGCATCGTCAACGTGGCGAGCATGCTCGGTCTGGTCAAGTCCGCCCTGCCCCAAGCGGCCTACGCCTCGAGCAAGGCCGGACTGATCGGGTTGACCCGCGACCTGTCCCACCAGTGGTCCGGCCGAAAAGGTATCCGAGTCAACGCGGTAGCGCCCGGGTTCGTGGAGACCGACATGATCGGCGCGATGGCCGAGGAGACACTGACGGAATTTCTTCGCGGCTGTTCGCTCGGCCGGACGGCCACCCAGCGCGAAGTCGATGCGGCAGTGGTGTTTCTGGCCGGCCCGGCGTCGGGGTATGTGACCGGATCGACCCTCGCCGTCGACGGCGGCACATCCGGCCACTGACACGGAGGCATCGAGCCCTGTGCCGCGCGCCTGCTCGACTTTCTCGACGACGTGGTGGCAAACCACCGGTCCCGATCTGCGAACCGTTACCATCAATCTTAAAGGTGCTAGGTAATTGACCTGGTACGAGCCGAGTGGAAAGCCGGAGATGCCCCGTCCGTCGCAACCTCTGATCCATCGCTCCGCCGTCATCGCGGCGTCCATCGAGATCATCGACTCGGAGGGTCTCGAAGCCTTCAGCCTGCCCAAACTCGCCAAGTACATCGGCGTGAGCGCGCCGTCGCTCTACCACCATTTCGCCGACCGATCGGCGATCCTGGCCGCGGTGGCCCGGCATATCGCGGGTGCGGGCACCATTCCGCGCCGTAAGCCGGGACCGGACTGGCCCGAGTTCTTCGTGCAACTGGCCTTGAACTTCCGCCGGTCGATCCTGCGTCACCCCAACGCGGCGCCGGTTCTGCTGCAGTACCTTCCCCGCGACCTGCTGATCGGCACCTACGAGGAGACGGCGCGATTCCTGGAGGATTCGGGTGTGCCCACCCATCTGCATGTGCAGATCCTCGACGGGATGGAGCGGCTGACTCTGGGCGCCGCGCTCACCGACGCGGTTCGAGGTCCCAGCACCCGCACGACGATCTTCCCGAACGTCGACCCGGAATCGCAGCCCATCCTGACCCGGGCGCTGTCGGAGAACACGCTGACCTCCAAAGGACTCTTCGAGGAGATGGTTCGCAGTTTCCTGTACGGGGTGATGCGACACCAGGATTCGCAAGCGACCCTGACCGCCTAGAACCGGGCAAGGACGAGGCCGGTACGCGGGTCGATCCGCGTACCGGCCTGACGTCTCCGCCGGGCGATTACTGTGCCGGAGCAGGCATGTGCACCGTCTTGGTCTCGAAGAATTCTTCCAGCCCCTCGATCCCGCCCTCGCGGCCCAGGCCGGACTGCTTGTATCCACCGAACGGCAGGGTGAAGTCGATGACCGATCCGTTCACGCTGACCGTGCCGGTCCGGATCCGCTGGGCCACAGCGTAACCGCGCTCCAAGTCCTCGGTGTATACCGCACCGGAAAGGCCGTAGATCGAGTCGTTCGCGATCGCGACGGCATCGTCCTCGTCCTCGTAGGTGATCACGGAGATCACCGGTCCGAAAACCTCTTCCTGGGCGACGCGCATGTCGTTGCGCACCCCGTCGAGGAGGGTCGGGGCGACGAAGTAGCCCTGCTCGACTCCCTCCGGAGCATGCCCGCCGGCGATGACCTGGGCGCCGTCCGCCACGGCGCCCGCGATGTAGCTCCGGACGCGATCACGGTGGCGCTCCCCCGCGAGCGGTCCCAGAATCGTCGTCGGCTCCCACGGATTGCCCATCGGCAGCGCGGAATACGCGGCCGACAGCGCCGCGACCACCTCGTCGTGGCGGGCACGCGAGACGAGCACCCGGGTCAGAGCGATACACGCCTGTCCCGATTGCATGCACCCGCCCATGGGCAGTGACTGCAGCACATGCCCGAGATCGGCGTCGTCGAGAATAATGGCGGCGGATTTTCCGCCCAACTCCAGTGACACGCGGGCGATCCGGTCGCCGGCGAGGGCGGCGATGCGGCGACCGGCGGTGGTGGAACCGGTAAAGGTGATGTGGTCGACGCCGGTGTTGGTCACCAGGCTTTCGGACACCTCCCGGTCGGCGACGAGCACGCTGACGACACCCTCGGGGATCCGCCCTTCGTCGACGAGTTCGGCGATCACATCGGCGAAGACGGCCGGCGACAGCGGCGCGTCCGGTGCGGCCTTGAGAATCACCGAACAACCGGCTGCCAACGCCGGAGCGACCTTGAACGCGATGGTGCCGATGGGGCCGTTCCACGGAATGATCGCGGCGACGACACCGGTGGGCTCGCGCAGGATGCGCGACACTCCGCCGTCGGCGCGCACGCGATCCTCACGCTGTTCGAACTGTCGGGCCTCGGCAGCGACCGCGCGGAACAACCCCGCGCTCATCTGCTGCGTCATCGCGCTGACCGTCACCGGCACGCCGACCTCGAGCACACCGAGGGTGGTGAGTTCGTCGATCCGCCGCTCCAGCCTGGTGGCGATTTCATCGATCACGTCCGCGCGTTCGGCCATGGACTTGCCCGACCAAACGCCGGAATCGAAGCTGCGCCGGGCGGATTGGACGGCACGAGCGACATCCTCGCCGGTGGCGCTGCGAATTCGAGCTGCACGCTGTTCGCTCCAGGGATCGATCAGGTCGATCCATTCATCGCCCGCCGAATCGACCCAGTGGCCGCCGATGAAGATCTGCTCGCGGTCGGCGACCGTTCGCGCGGTGACAGCGGTATCGGACGTAGTGGTCATTGCTATCCGGCCCTTTCAGCGGTTGTTGTAGCCGGCGTCGACGGGCAGCGTCACTCCGGTGATGTATCGGGCCTCGTCGGAGGCCAGGAACGCCAAGGCGTTGCTGATGTCGATCGCCTCGATCAGTTCGACCGGCATCGGGTTCTTGTATGCCTCGTCGTCGGCAACCTCGGGGTGGGAGTTCACGAAGGCGCCGTATTCGGCGTTCGCCACCATCGGCGTGTTCACACCCGTCGGGTGAATGGTGTTGACTCGGATGGAATGTTTGGCCAGCTGTTTCGAATACAGCCGCATGAGGCCCACGACGCCGTGCTTGGCGGCGGAGTACCCGGCCTGCCCGGGAAAGGTGTTGAGCCCCATGCTGGTCAGGCCGGCCGCCGAACTGGTGATGGTGATCGATCCGCCGTTTCCGCGCTCGACCATCGGGGGGACTGTCACCTCGAGGGCGTGCCAGACGCCGGTGAGCATCGTGTCGACGGCATCGTGCCAGGCCTGCGGCTCGCTGCCCTGCTCGATCACCGGCATGATGCCGGCGTTGGCGACGACGACATCGACGAACCCGAATTGTTCGATGCCCGCGTCATAGGCTCGCTGGACGTCGTCGCGACTGCGCACGTCGCCGACGGTGGTGACGATGCGCCCACCGGATTCCTTCACCAGACGGGTGGTTTCGGCGAGGTCCTCCTCGGTCGCCATCGGATAGAACACCGACGGTATCTGCGCACAGATATCCATGCCGACGATGGCCGCGCCTTCCTGCGCCAGCCGCACAGCATGGGACCGGCCCTGCCCGCGCGCCACACCGGTGATGAACGCGACCTTACCTTCGAGACGTTTCATGAAATTCCTTTTGTCACAGCTTTTCCGGAGACACGCCGAACTCGACGCATGAAAACAACCGGGAGGCGGGACTTGTCCATCACCGTGCCCGTTGAATACGGCGAGCGGCTACGAAGTTCGTGAGACGACGGTAGCGCTTCCATGCCGCGAGCGGGGCCAAATAAACCTATTTCTTGTAGATTTATCGATTTTCCGCCGGGGTCGCGGGACGCGCGTCCGCGGGCTCCTGCAACACTCCGGCGCGAACGAGTCCGTCGATCTCCGCCCCAGCCATCCCCAGCACGTCTGCGCAGATCTCCCGAGTCTGCTGTCCGGCCAACGGCGCGGGCCGCAGGGGCGGATCGGCGATGTCGGCGAAAGATGCGGCGCGCGCGGTGGCCGGCAGTGTCGCGGAGAGCAACTGGTGCTCGACGTGGGCGTAGGAGCGGCGCGCAGACAGTTGAGGGTCGGTGAGCAGTTGCGGCAGCCGCAGCATCGGCCCGGCGGGGACTCCCGCACCCTGCAGCTCGGCGGCAGCTTGCCGAGGTGTCCGCCCGCGCAGCCATTCGGCGAGCAGAGAATCCACTTCGTCGCGGTGCCGGATACGGTCCGCGGTCGTGGCGAATCGTTCGTCAGTGGCCAGGTCGCGCCGCCCCAGGACATCACACAGTGCCCGCCACTGCGCGTCGTCACGGATGGTCACGACACACCATTCATCGTCGCCGGCACAGGAGTAGACACCGGCGGGAGCACAGTGCGGATCCGCATTGCCCGGAGCGACCACCGATCCCGGAGACAAGCTTTCGGCCACGAGCTGGACGCCGAGCTGCATCAGCGCGGTATCAGACTGCGCCACTTCGATAGTCGTTCCCAGTCCGGTCCGACGGCGGGCGATCAGCGCCGCCAGCACAGCGCTCGCGGTGATATGCGCGGCGATGTGATCGGGGTAGACGGTCTGGCCGTCGCACAGTAGTTCCTCGTTGTCGGGGTAACGCCACAGGGCGGACACCCCGCACGAGGCACGCACCAGCGGCCCGTAACCCAGTCGGGTCCGCCACGGCCCCGATGCGCCGAACGCACTGGATTCCGACACCACGATGCGCGGATTGACCTCGGCCAGACTGTCGTAGGACAGTCCCATCGCCGCGAGGGTGCCCGGCTTGAAGTTGGCCAGCACCACATCGGCGTCGGCGACGAGGCGGCGGAAGATCTTCACCCCCTCGGGGTGCCTGAGGTCCACTCCGATACTGCGTTTGTTGCGGTGCCCCCATGCGACCGAGGCCGCCAGCGCCGCACCGCGTTTCGACTGCCGCAGGCCGTCGGGGAAGTTGGCGTTCTCGACCTTGATCACGTCGGCGCCGTAGTCGGCGAACTGTCTGCTCAATTCGGCGCCGAATACGATCACCCCGAGGTCGAGCACCCTGAGACCGGCCAGTGGGGCGGCCGACGGATCGCCGTTACCACCCCGCGGTGGCGCCGGCCGCTGCTCGACGGTCCGGTCGTGTTCGCCGAGTCGCGGTGCGGGCGTGGAGATCCCGGCTCGGACACCGCCGATCTTCGTGTAGCCGGAGGGCACCTTGGCACGCACGCCGGGGATGATGTCCGCATCCACGAGCGCACCGGACGCGTCGAAGTGCGGGGTATTCAGAACCTCGGTGAGGGTGTGCACTCCGCCCACGGGGACGCCGCGACGGGCGCCTTCCTCGACGAGTTCGGCTTGGGTGCGGGTCGCGAAGAGTTCCCCGATCAGCGGGTGCAGCCGGTCGGCCGCGGCGAATCGAGCGGGGATCGTGTCGAATTCGGGTCCGGCGAATTGCGCCGGTTCGCCCAGCCATTCGAACATCGATCGCCACTGCCGCTTGGCCAGCAGACAGATACGGACGTGGCCGTCCTTGCACGCGAAGACCGGATAGAAGTTGGCGGCATCGGGCCGGCCGCGGGGGAAATCCTCGGATCGGCCGGCGGCCGCCGAACCTTGCGTGCCGAAGCCCGGATCGAAACCGTGCACCATCGCTTCGAACGCGGACACGTCCACCGTCTCGCCGTGCCCGGTGTCGACGCGACGCGAATAGGCGAGCAAGGTTGCCCACACCGCGTGAGCTCCCACCGTCTCTTCGACAAGACCTGCGGGCGGGAGCAACGGCTCGGCGCCCGGCGCGCCCGACCGCGAGAGGACACCCGACAGTGCGTACAGCACCGCCTCGGTCGCGACCCAATCGCGGTAGGGCCCGGTCTGCCCGAATCCGGTGATCGACGTCCATACCAATCCTGGTGCGGCAGCGCGCATGTCGTCGGCTCCCACCCCGCGCTCGGCGAGCCATCCGGGTGGGAAGGACTCGACGATGATGTCGGCGGTGTGTGCCAATGCGCGGAATCGCTCGGCGCCGGCGCTGGTGGTCAGATCCGCGGTGATCGCGAGCTTGTTGGCGTTGCGCAGCGCGAAGGCGATACTCGTGCCGCCGACCGTCGGCGCCGCCGAGCGCGAGCGCGCGCCGCCCGGTGGTTCGACTCGGATCACTTCGGCCCCGAGGTCGGCGAGATAGCGGCCGCAGGATTCACCCAGACCGTCGGTGAGGTCCAGGACGCGGATTCCGTTCAGCGGAAGTGTCATCGTTGGCTCCGTTCGATCGGTGTTGCGGCGAGTCAGGGCGTGCCGAAATACACCGATTTGGTGCGGTAGTATGGGGCGATTCCCTCCGGGCCGAGCTCACGCCCCAGACCGGACGACTTCACCCCGCCGAACGGCGCGTCCAAATCCAGCAGGTAGTGGTTGACGCCGAAGGTGCCGGTTTCGATCCGATCGGCGATCGCGAGGCCGCGGTCCTCGTCGCTGGTCCACACCGTGCCGCCGAGTCCGTAATCCGAATCGTTGGCCAAGGCGACAGCATCGTCGTCGGTGTCGTACGGCGTGATGGTCAGCACCGGACCGAAGATCTCCTCCTGGGCGATCCGCGCGGAGTTGTCGACGCCTTCGAACACCGTCGGCTCGACATACCATCCGACGGGTTGATCACCGGGGCGGCCGCCGCCGGTGGTGATCCGGTAACCCTGAGCACGCCCGGATTCGATGTAGCCGAGGACGCGCTCGCGTTGCGCTGCGCTGACCAGGGGCCCGATCCGGGTGGCCTTGTCCAGGGGATCACCGATCCGCAGCGCCCCAACCGTCTCGGTGACCACCTCGACCACCTCGGCGTATCGCGAGCGTGGGGCCAGGATTCGGGTTCCGGCATGACAGGTCTGGCCGTTGTTCACCAACGACACCTCGGCCAGCTTCGATGCGAACAGCTCGAGGTCGGCGTCGTCGGTGACGATGGACGCCGACTTACCACCGAGCTCGAGTGTCACCGGGCGCAGCAGCCGTCCGCACACGGCACCGATCGCGCGCCCGGCGGGAGTCGATCCCGTGAAGGCCACCTTGTCCACGCCCGGGTGCTCGACCAGATAGGCCCCCGCGTCGCGGTCTGCGGGCACGACGTTCAGTACGCCTGCCGGCAGACCGGCTTCTTCGGCTGCTTCGGCGAAAGCGTATGCGTCCAAAGCGGTTTCGGGCGCCGGTTTGAGAACGACGGTGCATCCCGCGGCGAGGGCCGGCGCCACCTTCATCGCGGCCAGGGATTGGGGATAGTTCCACGGTGTCACGGCCGCGACCACACCGACGGGTTCGCGCCTTACCACCGTGCGCCCGCCGAAAGCGCTGGGGCGCACATCCTCTCGTCCGGCGTCGCCGACGAGTCGGGCGTAGTACTCGACCATCAGCGCCGGGGCGTATCCGTTGACACTGATCGAGGTGGTGATCGGCATGCCGTTCTCGCGGCTGGCGAGGGCTGCTGTCTGTTTCGCCCGAGCCTTCAACGCGGCAGCGAACCGGTCGAGACGGTCCGCACGCGCAGCAGCTCCCAGAGCGCGCCACGGGGCCAGTGCCCTGCGGGCCGCGGCCACCGCGGCGTCGATATCGGAACGTTCGGCCAACGCCGCCGTACCGATGACCTTTTCGGTGGCGGCCTCGACGACGTCGACCGCCGCGCCGCTGCTGGGCGCGGTCCACTGCCCGTCGATGAACAGTGTGGTTCTGTCATGATTGATGTCCATGGTCGGTCCTCGATGGGTCAGAGTGTGTCTTCGTGGCCGAACAGCGTCGAGCTGACCAGTGGGGCCATCGGGCCTCCGATGAACAGCGAAACCCGCGCTCCCGGAACAGGGTTCGTCGACGTTCCGCGGATCTGGCGTACCGCTTCGACGGCGAGGCCCATCCCGTTGACGAACGAGTCGGCGATATTGCCGCCGCTCGTGTTGACCGGCAGCTTCCCGATGCCGGCGGTCATGTTGTCGACGGTCAGCACATCCCCGGCCGCCGGTCCGGCCGGCGCGAATCCGTGATCGATCAACGCGGCGACGGCGGGGCCACTGAAGTTCTCGTAGACCTGGACCACGTCCACGTCGTCGTGCGTCAGTCCCGCCGCGGCCCACAGGCGGTCGGCGACGCCCGGGCGACCGGGGCGCCCGGCATACCCGGCGCTGGTGTAGAGATCGTCGTTGTCGATGATCGCGGAGTATCCGCCCGGCGCGCCCTGTGCTCCCGCGAGCACGTAGGCGGCGTCCGGACGCATGAACCGTGCCCGGTCGCCGGAGACGAGCACCAGCGCGACCGCGCCGTCGCTCTCGCGTGAGCAATCGAACAGGTGGAACGGCTCGGTGATCATGCGGGAGGCCTCGTAGGTGGCCTCGTCCAGGGGCCTGCCGTAACCGGCGGCGGTCGGGTTGTTCTGCGCGTGCCGGTAGGCCGCCAGCACCAATGCCCGCATCGCTTCACGGGGTACACCGTCGTGCTCGAGCAGGCGTTGGGTACGCAGAGCGCAGACTTGAGCGGGCGAACCGACGCCGTGAGCCAGATAGTGCGGGCCGTAGAAGTATTTCGCATAGCCCAGCCGGCCCGTGTCCTCCTGCGCCATCGAGCGGTAGACCACTACCGTCTCCGCTTGGCCGGAGGCGATGGCGACCGCGGCGTTGTTGATCGCCGCGGCGACCGTTCCGCCACCACCGCCCCACATCATGTTCGACCACCGCACGTCGTCCACTCCCAGGGCGCCGCCGAGCACCGCACCGTCGTGCCCGCCGCCCGCGTAGGAGACGAACCCGTCGATCGTGTGAGGTGAGATTCCGGCATCGGCGCATGCGGCGACGATGGCTTCCAACGTCATCCGCAGCTCGCCGTGGGGTGCCTCGCCGCGCTTGTAGTGCAGCTCCGCCATTCCGACGACTGCCGCCGCCCCGCGCAATGTCATTCGGCTCATGCCCCCGCTCCTTCGGCCTCGACTCGCCGCCACCGCAACAGCGGCCACGTCGCACCCGGATCCCGTTCGACATGTCCGGTCACGCGGTCGCCGATGCGCACATTCGCGTCGTCGTCGACGAGAAGGCCCAGGACTCGCCGATTTCCGGCGCCGGGCAGTTCCACCAGGATCGTCACGTACGGCACCCGGTCGGCGAGTTCGGTGATGAAGGGATAGTGGCTGCGAGCCCAGCTGTACACCGTGCCCACCGGATCGACGGCCGTCCATTCCGGATCGAAGGTGTGGCACGCCGCACAGATCCACTGCGGGCCCCAGATCCATTCCCCGCAATTGCCGCAGTGCTGCAAGCGCAATTCACCGACGGTCAGCCCTTCCCAATATGGGAGGTCCAGGCCGTCCGGTGCCGGCCCCCACGGCAATTCCGACACCGTGTCCGTCACAGCGATTCTCCGGAAACCGTGAAATTCTCCAGCGCGGCCGCTTTCCACTGACCCTCGCGCAGTTCCCAGATCGAGCGCAGACCGATCACACCCTCGGGTGTCGTATAGACCGTTTCACCGATCTGTTTGCCGTCCACGGCCCGCACATCGCGGATCTCGACACCGTTCACTATCCCGCGCGGCACCGATACCCCGTCGAATACGGTGGGCAGATTCTCCTGCACCATATCGGCGAGGGCCGCTGTGAAATCACCGCTCGCGACGGCACCTACGTGACGCTCGTACAGTTCACGAAAGTCCTGATCAGGCATTCGAGTTCTCCTCGTTTCCCCTGGCGCGACGTGATACGCCGCGCATATTTTTACCTTAAGCCTTTAGGTTTAGGTGGTCAATGCTCGACCACTGCCGACATGCCGATTCGGCTAGCCGGTAACGAATCGGAAGGCGCCCTCGGCGCTGATCTCGACCTGTTCGCCGGCGACATCCGCATTCGCCATGCGCTCGACTGTGCTTGCGTCGCCGGTCGACGCCAGTGCGCGTCCCCCGTCCGGGGTGCGCGCGGCCAGCAGGCCCCGCTCCGGATCACCTTCGCGGTTGTAGACCACCGTCCACGACTCGGTCGCGGCGCGGCCCGCATAGGCGGGATGCGACCGCACCCGCGGGTCGAGGTCCACGCGCGGTTGGACATCGTCACGGCGAAAACCGTTGCGGGGCGGTTCGGTTCGGTAGACGCCGAAGGCGTGCTTGGTCAGGTAGCCGCCGTTGGCGGTCAACAGTCCGTAGCTGCCCGGCGACCGGCGCAACCGGGTCGCCAGGGTCGCGATCGCGTGGGTGCTGTAGTTGTTCCACGGCCCACCGGCGAACGTCAGCCCGCCGGTGACGGTGAGCGGCCGGCCCGGATCATCGAGGGGAAGCCCGAGTTCGCGCGCCGCGACCTGTACGGCCGAGGGAAAGCACGAGTACACATCGATGTGGCCGACATCGTCGATTCCGATTCCCGCGAGTTCGAGTGCGCGGGCGCCCGCGTGCCGGATCGCGGGCGAGCGGTCCAGGGCGGCGCGTTCGGCGACGTCGTAGGTGTCGTGCGCTTCGGTACCGGCGTGCAGGAAGACCCAGTTCTCTCGCGGAATGCCCAGTCGCCGAGCTGTTTCCACCGAACACAACAGCACCGCTGCGCCCTGCTCGACCATATTGTTCGAATTCATGAGCTTGGTATAGGGCGCAGCGATCCACCGGTTGGCCGCGGAGGGCGTGGCGATCTCGGCCGCGGTGTACGCCCGTTGTGTCCAGGCGTGCGGGTTGTGCGCGGCCACGTCGCTGAATCGGGACCACAACGCCGCGATCGCGTCGCGGTGCTTGTCCGTCGACCGGCCGGCCGAGATGCGCAACGCCTGTTCGAACAGCGGATAGATGTAGGCGGGCCGGTCGAGTCCGGCGCGCTGTTCCGCCTCCGATCGCATCGGCACTTCCGGAACCAGCATCGGCGCCGCGGGAACCGACTCGTCCTGCACCGTCCAGTCCGGCCGTATTCCCTGTGCGCGCAGGGTCATTCGCGTACGCCAGGATTCGGCACCGCCGACCAGGACGACATCGCAGCGCCCGGCGGCGATATCCTCCGCGGCCTGGTTGACCAGAACTTGCGGCGTACTGCCGCCACTGCCGGTATAGCCGGTGTGGCGGGGGTTCGCTCCGATTCGCTGCGCGACCAGTGCGCCGGGATCACGGTAGCGCCACGACAACAGTCCGACGATTCGCACGGAATCGACCAACTCCAGCAGCCGGCTGCTACCGGCCTCGGTCGCCGCGCGGGAGGCGGCGTAGACGATCAGATCGACCGGCTCGCAGCCGCCTTCGCGGTCGTTGATCTGACCGCCGCCGACGAGTACCGGAGTACGCGGATCCAGGCTCATGCGCGCACCGCCTCGATGATCCGCTCACGCGACTGCGGGCGCGGCCGGCCGCCGAGAACGAGTGTCGCCGAACAGGCCGGCTTCCAACCGGCGATCGCCCGCTCCATCCGCCGAGGTGGTTGCGCATCCCAGCGTCCGGCCGTCACGCCGACCTTCACCGCGCCGGCCCCTCGTGCATACACGTCATCGAATTCGTTGTCCTGTCGTCGGTTTCGGTAGATGGGCGGGGACGCTCGGTTCGGATCAGGTCGGACATAGGTCGGACTTTCCCTCGAATCGTCGACGACGGCTGCGCGACACGCGCCCGCCACCTACCGATAAAGCTAATACCTTTAGATTAAAAACTCAAGGTGGGGACTGAATCGTCGATCTATCAGCGATGTTTTCCCGGCCTTGCCGCCGCGGTCGAGCAGAGGGTTTTCAGGCTCCGCCGCGCCCGCCGCCGGTGACCACGGCGATACGACCCGTCTCAGGCGGTAGCGGTGACGTCATGAATCACCGAAGCATCGGCCGGCGCCTCCGGAAAACGCGTTCGCAGCACCGGCTTGGCCAGCTTCCCGGAAAACGTTCGCGGCAGCGGTTCACTCAGTGCGACAGCGTGTTTCGGCCGCTTGAACTTCGCGAGATTGTCTCCGGCGAGGATCGCGATCTCAGCGATGACCTCGGCGGCCGGGCGATCACTGTGGAAGACCACCATCGGAACCTCACCCCACCGCTCGTCCTTGACACCGATGACAGCGAGATCGGCCACGCCCTCGATGCGATGGAGCACCTTCTCGATTTCCGCGGGGTAGACGTTCAAACCACCGGAGATCAACATGTCCTTGCTCCGGTCGACGATCTTGAGGTACCCGGCTTCGTCCTGCAGGCCGAGATCACCGGTGCGCAACCAGCCGTCCACCAAAGTGGCGGCGGTCGCCTCGGGTTTGTTCCAGTATTCCTGCATCACATGCTCGCCGCGTACCAGAATCTCACCGACCTCACCGGCGGGAGTATCGACACCGGGATCACCGATCTTGACCTGCGTGCCGACCAAAGCGAGCCCGGCATACCCGGGACGCGGCACGGCGTCTTCGTAGTTGAGTGTCGCGACCATTCCCGACGCCTCGGTCAATCCGTACACCTGGGTGAGCGGGATACCGTGATCTCGATAGAACTCCACCAGATCGAGGCCGACCGGCGCACCTCCGGTAGCGGCGAAGGTGAAATTCGCGAATGTGCGAGTTCCGAAATCGCGGAGCGTCGTCATCCGCTCCCAGATGACCGGCACCGTCGTGGTGGCGGTGATCCGTTCACGTTCGAGGGCGTCCAACGCGATCTCCGGGTCGTACTCCCGCAGCAGCACCATGGTCGAACCCGGCACGACGACCAGTTGCATGAAGATCGACAGCACCGATCCCGTGAACACCAGCGGCGCCGAGCACAGCACCCGATCGCGCGCGCTGAAACCGTAGATCATGGTTTGCGAGATCCCCGGCGCCATCGCGCTGCGGTGGGTTACCAGCGCACCTTTCTGTACACCAGTCGTTCCCGAGGTGTAGCAGATGAAGGCACCGTCATCGGCCGCGATATCCACTCTCGGCGCAACACCCGGGTCGATCAACGCATCGTAGGGGCGATGCGCGCTACCGCCGAGCGCATAGATCTCGAACGGCGTCTGCGCCGCGGCCACCTCCAGCAAGTGCGCGAGATCGTCCTCGACGACGACGATTCGCGGCGCGCAATCGGCCACCATCGGTGCCAGCTCCTTCGCGGTGAGCCGGAAATTGAGCGGGACGCAGATTGCACCCAGCTTCAAGGTTGCGAGCATGAGGTGCGCCAGCTCGGGCCGATTGAGCATCATCACCGCGACCCGGTCCCCCTTGCCGACGCCCCGCGCGGCCAGGCCGCGGGCCAGCGCATCGGTGACCGCATCCAGTTCGGACCAGGTTTCGACGGAATCGCCGAAAACGATCGCCTGCTGACGGGGTCGGGTCTTGCCCCAATAACGCGTCAGATCCGCAAGATTCATTCGAGCTCCTCGTCATTCCCGGGCCGGATCGGACCCGAACATCGGCAGATGTGACCACCGTCACTGCACAGCAGTAAATCTAACATCTATAGGTTTTTCGCGCAATGCCGAACCCATTTCTCGTGGAATGTCGAATAAGCACGAGAATGACACTCACACAACGTATTTCGCGTGAGTGTCGATTCGGTTCGAAGGGTTCAGCTATCCCTCTCGCGCACCATCTCGAGCAGATGCCGATCCGCCGCCGCGGCGATGCGATCATCGTCGTACCCGGCTACTTCGCGCAGCACGCGGCCGGTATCCGCTCCTGCCGCCGGCGGGAGCGCCGGTGCGAAATTCTCCCCCGCGACGCGCACCGGACTGGTCACGAATTCGAGTTCTCCGACGCCGTCGTATTCGATTCGGTAGGTGTTGTCTCTGGCTCGGAAATGCGGGTCGGCAACCATCTCCGCGACGGTATTCACCGGTCCACCGGCAATTCCGTGCACCAGGAACAGTTCCACCCATTCGTCCCGGGTCCGTTGCGCGAAAATATCTTTCAGCGCTCGCCATACGTACTGCGCGCGCGCGGGCGCCCCGGCATCGGCGGTCGTGAGATCCACGTCCGCGAGATCCTCGCGCCCCACCGCGGTCAGGAAATTGCGCCAGAACTTTTCCACGTGAGATCCGAACAGCATCGCTTTGCCGTCCTTGGTCCGGTACGCCTCGAGCCGCGGCCAGTCCGGCAGCCGGCCGTCGGGCAGCCACGTCGGCCGCGGGATGGAGCGGTCCCGGTTGAGTTCCGCGTCGGTCAGGTCCGGCATCCACGCGGCGGCCACATCGATACCCGACACCTCGATCCGGCAGCCGGTCCCGGTGGCCGCCGCCCGGTGCAGTGCGGCGAGCAGCCCCATCGCACCGTAGGCACCGAGGGCGTACATGGCGATCGGCGGACTGGTCGAACCCGCAATCCCCTGCGCCGGTGGCTGTTCCGGAGTTTCGACCTCACGCAGACCCGCGTACGCGTCGAATACCGGACCACCGGTGCCCAGACCGCGGTACGGCCCATCGGTTCCCATCCCGGATACGGTGCACAGCACGATCGCCGGATTCACCTCGCGGAGGCGATCGAATCCGATTCCGAGCCAGTCCAGGTAACCGCCCCGCATACCTTCGATCACCGCGTCGCACGATCGCGCGAGATCGAGAAACGCCCGCGCGCCCTCGGCCGATCGCAGGTCGAGCGCGACCGACTTCTTCCCGCGATTCCACCTCAGGTGCATGAAGGCCGGGCCGTCCGGATCACCGATCGCGCGACTTCCACCGACCCGCACCGGATCGCCCAGCGGACCCGATTCGATCTTGATCACCTCGGCGCCGAGGTCGGCCAGGTGCCCACCGAGCGAGGACGGCGCCAGCTGGGCCACCTCGAGCACACGCAGGCCGTTCAGCAGGGAGTAGCCGCTCATCCGGCGACACCTTCTTTCCACTTCTTCGAAATATCGTGTGTCTGTTCGGGTTTCAGCTCGATCCACAACCCCTCGGCCTCTGCCAGCAGCACTGCGCCGTGGTGCAGCGTCCCGCGCAGGAGGCGCTTGCGTCCGACCTGTCCGGCCAACCGCGCCGTCACGGTCAATTCGGTGTGCAGAGGCGCCGGGGCGCGGAAGCTGACCTCCAAACGAGCGGTACGTCCCCACGGGCGGTTGTGGTTGGCGAGTCTGGCCATGATTTCGTCGAAGATCAGTGGCGCGACACCGCCGTTCATGGCGTACCGCCCCGAGTGGAAGCGTTCGACTGTGACCCGGCCGATCGCCGCGGATTCGGTGATCCGGTCCAGATGTATCGGCGGCGTCAGCGCTTGGCCGTGTCCGGCCGATTCCCACCGCTTGCCTGCGATCTGCTCATCCTCGTCGACCTCGAACGAGGCCATGGCCGAGGCGATTTCGCGCAGCCGTGCGGCCGCCGTCGCGGCCGCGAGGGGTGTCGGCTTACTGCGTGTGACCGCCTCCTGGACGGCGCGAAGCGCTTCGATCAGGTCGGTGTATTCGTCGATGGTGCCGACGGTTGGTGTGAAGGGGTCGTCCCAACCGGGATTCCAGATGTCAGGATTCACGAATCACCCCTCGTCTTCGAGGCCGCGCCGGCGGAAAAGAACGTCGAGAACATCTCTGTGACAGGCCGCTGTCCGAGCGCCGCACGCACGACCGAGGTTTCGTGGTCGTAGCGCGAGCGCAGGGTTCGCCCCGGTCCGGCGAGCAACAGGTGTTTGATATGCCGGAGACCGTCGGGCGGTTGTGCCGCAATGTCTTCGGCCGTCCGTAATGCTGCCGTGGACACCTCGGCGTCGTATCGCGTGAGCAGGCCCATGGCATAGGCCTCGCGGCCCGGCACAGCTCGTGCAGTCATCAGCATGTCTCGTGCACGGGCAGCGCCGATCAGGGTGTCGAGCAACCACGTGAGGTTCACTCCCCCGTATTTGGCCGCACTGACCGCCATACTGGTATTCGGGCCGCCGACGCGCAGGTCCGAACATGCGGCGTACAGGGTTCCGGCGCCGTAGGCCATGCCGTCGACGGCGGCCACCGTCGGTTTCGGAAAGCTGAGGTAGCGCCAGAGCAGTTCGTCGCGTTCGGCCATCGACGCCGCCGCATCCCGCGGCGTCATCGCCGCCAGTTCCTTCAGGTCGTAGCCGGCGCAGAACGCCCGGTCGCCGGCGCCCGCCAGAACCACCACTCGCACCGAATCGTCGGCGGCGGCGTCGGAGAGCAAGGCATCCACCTGCCGCTGCATCGCAATCGAGATCGCGTTGTGCGCGTGTGGACGGTCGAGCGTCAACCGCAGCACTCCCGGCGCCGGACGGTCCGAACGCACGTCCTCGTCGGCCATCGACGACTACCGCCGACCGGCCGAAGGGGCCGGCGCAGCGGACTCGAGCCGTGCGACATCACCGGCGACCATCTTGTGAAATACCTGGCCGGGCAGCTCGTTTCGGCCGTAGATCAATTCCTCGACCTGACCGTGGGCGGCATTCTCGGTGATCGTCTTGGTGACGAACCAGTCCTCGTCGTGCAGCGTCTCCATCAGCAGGTCCCAGTTCTTCTCGAGAATCCGCTCTTCGCGCGGTGTCCGCGGCTTGTGCGGTGACAGCAGTCGAATGGTGCAGTAGCTGACGTTCGGATCGACGGCGTCGGGCACGATCGTCCAGATTTCGAAGTGGTTCGGTTCGGTGACGAGCATGGTGCCCGGATAGATCGTGTAGTTCGCCAGCGAGTAGTCGCGGACGTCGAAGGAATCGGGATCGGCGTCGCGCACCTCGATAATCGCCTTGCGCGCCACCACCAATCGCCAGGAGCGGCCGACCGGATCGAAGGCGGTGATATTGCCTTCGAGGTAGTTGCACACGGTTTTGGTGTGCAACTGGCACAGGTGATACGAATCCTGCACGCCGTCGACCGCGATCTTCCAGTTCATCTCCAGCCGCCAGGTCTCCTTGCGCACCTGATACGAGTCTCCGATTCCCGTGTCGGTGACCTCGGCATCGTGTTTGTCGCCCAGCACCGCGGCGATATCCAGGTCGGCGCCGACGGTGGGAACAACCCAGACCAGGCCGTGTCGCACCTCGCAGGGAAATTCGACCAAGCCGAATTCGCCGCGATCCATTCCCTCGAAACCTTCGGCGTGCGGCATCCCTCGCAACGATCCGTCCTTGCCGTAGGACCAGTTGTGATAGGGACACGCGAACACGCGTTTGCATCCGGATTCGGCGAATTCCACCTTGGACCCGCGATGACGGCAGACGTTGGAAAAGGCCCGAACGCTGCCGTCGCTCTGCCCGACCACCAGAAGCGGAGTCCCGATCAGCTCGGTGGTCAGAAAATCGCCGGCCTTCCGGAGCTCGTCGACATGCGCCACGATATGCGGAAAGCCTCGCACCACGGCGCGCTCCTTCTCCGCGAGCTCGGGATCGTCGAATACCGAAAACGGCACGCGGAGAACGTCTTCCGCGTAATCGGTGGTGTTGTTGTCCACGTGGGCGATGAGCCGCCGCGTGAGCCTGATCTTCTCGTCGCGCTCCATCGTCCGAGACTGACACACGAGACAATTTTTGTCTAGCGTCTTATCTAAAGACTTTCGGTTTTACCGCTCTGCTTGGTACAGTTGTCATCGTGACAGGACGCGGCACGGCCACCGAACGTTCTACCGACACGCGCTCGGCCATCCTCGCCGCGGCGGAATCCTGCTTCGCCCGGCTCGGCATCGCCGCCACCACCATGGAGGACGTGGCGAGGGCGGCGGCGAGTTCCAGGGCCACCGTGTACCGCTATTTCACCGACCGCGACGCGCTCGTCACCGAATCCGTGGTGCGCCGAGCCCGCGCGAATATGGATTCCGCGCGCGAGTTCATCGCGCGGTGGCCGACCATCGAGGATCGCGTCGTCGAGGGCATCTGCGAGGACATCCGGCGCGGCCGCCGTGACCCGATGGTGCATCGGCTGGTCTCGCCCGAAGAAATGGTGCTGGCCGCACGGTTGCTTACCGAATCGGGCCGAGCGATCGAGCTGACCTACGAATTGTGGGAGCCCGTATTCGCCACGGCACAGGCCGCCGGTGCGATCCGCGCCGATCTCGATATCCGGCTGCTGTGCGAGTGGATCTCACAACTGGAAATCCAGTTCATCAGTCAGGGAGCAACCGGTGACGCCGACGAACTCGACGACATCCGGGCGCAACTGCGCACATTCCTGCTTCCCGCCCTCCTCCCCTGACGCGGGTCGACCGTTTCCTTCACCCCAGCCGGCGATGGAACCGCACGCCCGGGCCCGTCGCCGATCGCGGCGTGTGGCGGGCCCGGGCGGGTTCGTCAGCGTGGGGCGTTCCCTGCGCCCAGGGCGGACCCGATTCCCCCGATGTCGGTGATCGTCCACTGGTTGTGACTGTCCAGGGTGAGCTGATAGGTCGCCGTCGACTGGATACCTTCCGGCGCTTGGCTGTTCTTGGTCAGCACGCTGACGAAACAATCCACGGCGTAGATGCCGTTGTTGTCCGATCGCACCTTGGCCGCAACAGGTTTCGCCGTCGACACCCATTGCAGCGGAGTGATGATCTGCTCCATGGAGCCGGCCGCCTGAGTCAGACGATTCGATAGCTCCGGGCTGGTGCCTTTGGTCAGTCGGGACCGCCAGGAGGCGAGGTCTTGAAAATTCATCTCGGCGGCGGCCGTGGCGTAGTCGAGTGCGACCTGCTCGGCGTGCGCGGCGCTCGCCCGCTCGGCCCGCGCGGCATCGATCTGTCCGGCCTTGTCGTTCACTTGCCAGCCGAGCACGGCGACCGCGGCGGCGAGAACGAGGATCAGCGCGCCGAGGACGACGGCTTTCACGGTGACCGTCGACTCGCCACGTGGCGATACCCGGCGCAGGGCGGAGGTCAGCGGCGAGGAACGGCGGGACGTGTCGTCCGGCCCGGGAGCCGACGACGGTGCGGAGTCGACGGGTTCGGGATCGGTGAGTATCGGGGTGGAGTGAGTCATGTTTGCCTTCTTCGAACGCGGGTGGTCAGTGGTCGCTGCCGGTGCTGGTTCAGGGGCTACCTCCCCGGCGGTCGGATGTGAACGGTGACCGCGTCGCCCGAGACGGTCGAAGCCAATGCGTTGTCGAGGAAGCGGCCGACGTCGACCGTCGACATCGCCGCGGCACCGGCGCGGACGCCGGGCAACAGATCCACACCGAGGGTGTGCAGGTCGCCGGAGGTCTTGTCGAGGAATGTCTGCAGCTGGTCGATCAGGGGTGCCGCCCCGTCCTTGATACTCGTGAGCGGGCCGAACGACGCCGCGAAATACACTCCTCCGAGCACATCGGTGAATCCCGAACCGAACTCGGCCAGCCGCGGGGTGGCCGCGGCAAGATCACCGGGCACCGTGCCGGTGCTCTGCAGCAGCGGCTGCAACTGTGTGAGCAATTGCGTCAGATCCCCCGATCGCTGGGTGAGAGTTCTGGCGAGGAGTTCGCCCGCGTGTGACAAGTCGTTGAGCACCCATGGGTCGTCGGGCAACGCGACGTCGACGGTCGTGAAGATGTCACGAATCCGGTCCGGTTCGACCTGTTCGAGCATGCGGGTCAGCCGGGCCGACAATTCCTGGAACGTGGTGGGCACCACCACGTGAGCGGCGGAAACGGTCGCCCCGTTGGTCAGATACGGTCCGGCCGCTGTCGTCGGCAACACCGACACGTAGGCCTCGCCCAGCGCGGAGAGATTGTCGACCCGGAATCTGCTGTCCATCGGGATCCGGTATTCGTCATCGTAATTCCACGAAATCTCCGTGTGGTCGGGCGACGGCGTGATGGCGGTGACGTGCCCGATAGCCACCCCGCGCAGCAACACTCGAGATCCGACGACGAGTCCGTTGGTGTCCGGCACCGCCATATTCGCGGTGTGGACGTGGTCCAGGATTCCGGTGTTCAAGCCGATGTGGTTCAGATAGACGAACGAGGAAGCGGCGATGACGGCCATGCCGGCGACGGATGCGACAGTTTTGAGGTTCATTTCACCGCTCCCAGCATGCGCAGCAGATTTTCGACGTCGGAAACGATGCGGTCACCGGAGGCGGTGTCGATCGAGCGAATGTTCACCGAGGGGTTCTGCGCGAACGGGAGCAGAGTCGTGCGCAGGAAGTCCGACAGTTTCGCCGTATCGGCCGGCGCCTGATCCCAGATGGCGCGGCCGACGCCTCCGGTGTCGGCCAGCGAGTTCAGCATGGGCACCATCCAGAGGCCGCCTTCGTACACACTTCCGACGGAGGGCAGAATCTGGCTGATGTAGGACACGATGTTCACTGCCGTGCGGCGCCAGTAGTGCACGCTCTGCTGCGAGAACAGAGTCGACAGAACCTGCCCCTTGTCGTCGATCGCCGCACCGGTCGCCGCGAAACCGCCCAGCATTCGGTCGATTTCACCGGTGTCGCCCGCCAGATCGCGCATATCACCGGCTACGACGGTGGCCAGCCGCTGCACGTCTCCGGGCGCGGGCATGACACGGTTGATACCTGTCATGGCGTCTTCGATCTTCTGGATGCTGCCGCCGTTGACGAAGTAGGCCAGCACCGCCATGGTGTCTTCCAGCTGCGGCGGTGAACTGGTGTGGTCGACGTTCACCGTCGCGCCCGGCTGCAGGTAAGGGCCCTGCACGACGGCGCCGTGGTCGAGCGCGATGTAGGTATCGCCCAGCAGAGTGTTCTGGCGGATGACCGCGTGAACGTCGGCGGGAACCTTCGTCCCCTCCTTCACCTTGGCTCTGACACTGACGAATTTCCCCGCTGCGGTGAGGTTTTCGACCTCGCCGACGCGGAGGCCGTCCATCATCACATCCGCGCCCGTCGGCAGATTCATCGTGCTGGCGAAGTGCAGATCGAGCTGGTAGCTCGCGCCGACACCACCGCGGACCGAGGGCAGATCGTCGGGCCCGACCGAGCACGCGGATGTAGCGAGCAGACCGCACCCGAACACGGTTGCCGCGGCGCCGGCCTTCCACCGTATGTTCGTCTTCATCGCTGACCTTTCGCGAGCACCATGTCCAACAGGCCGGCGATCGAGAACTGAACCTGCCCCTCGGTGGCCGAGCAGCTGCCCGGAGCCGCCCGGTTCGCCGCCTCGCACAGAGCGGGAGCAGCCGGAGAATCGACCTGGACGGTCGGCGGACGGTAATCGATCGACATGCCGCCGTCGCCGGCTGCCTGCTGTCGCAACAGCGCCGCGACGGCAGGTATCGAATTCAGCAGGCCGGCAATGTCTTTGGATCTACTCGCGGCCAGGTGGATCGCGTCCGCGACCGGTCCCTGCAGCAACGGCCAGATATCGCCGCCGTAGTTGACCTGAATTTCGTGCAGGACGTTGACCAGCCAGCCGACGCCCACACAGACGTCGACGACCCCGGGCCACAGATCGATGCCCGCGGCAACCACCCCCGGCATCTGATCCAGGATGGATCGAATCGCCGGCCACCGTTGCAGCGCTTCGTCCGTCAAGGGCGCCATGTTCTCGATGATGGCGCCGAGGTCGGCGGTGAGCTGGTCGGGGCTCGCTGCCGCCGCGGAGGCGTGCAACATCAAGGCACGGGCATTGTCACCCTGGCCGCGCAGCGCCTGCTCGAATCCCGAGACCGCCTTCTCGAAGCTTTCCTTGTTGTCGTCCGGACTCAGCGCATCGATGAAATCCGCTGCCGAGCCCGCGATCTCGGAAATGCTCTTGGGGGTGAAGCTGTGCTGTTGCGGGATGCACTGTCCGGCAGCGAGTTCGGGCCCGGAATGGTAGTTGCCAACCAATTCGACGCTGCGATCGGCGAGGATGGATTTCGAGCGCGTCACCACGCGCACATCGGCGGGAAACCGTCGTCCCCCGTCGAGGGAGAACGTCACGTGCACGTGGTCGCCCTCCGGCTCGATCTTGTCGACGCGCCCGACCTGAAATCCCATCTGGGTCACCGGGTTACCGGGGTAGAGGCCGACCGCATCCGGCATCTGCGCACAGAACCCTGAGACCGATTTCGCGCCATCCGGGTCGACGACCGTGAAGCCGACGCCGCCGACGAGTGCGAGCGCAACGACCGATCCCGCACCGATCAGATACTTCCTGTTGATCGTCAACTCAGCACGTCCGCCCGGGAAGAGGAACACAGATATCCGTCGCCAGAACCGTGCCGCCGGCCACCGTCGCCAGCCCCTGAGGGGTGAGCCAGGCCTCGAGCTGAGCGCGCAGATCCCGTAGCTTGTCGATCGCCGGGCCCATATTCGTGGTGAAACTCTCGATCGATGTCTTCACCTTCTCGACCGCGTCGCGCACCTGATCTTTGTGATCGAGGAAGAACTTCATTTCCGGTTGCAGTCGCATCAGAACGTCACCGAGCAAGCTGTATGCCTCGTTGAATCCGGCGTGCGCGTTGTCGTAGGTGGAGACGACGACATCGATCTGGCGGATCAGGTCGAAGACGAAGTCGCGGCTGCCGTTGAACGTCTTCAAATAGTCCGAGGCCAGCCCCGTGATCTGCTCGATCTGAGAACGCTGCCGATCCATGACGGAGGCGATGCTGTTCATTCCCGAGATCACCGAGGCGAAGGAGGTCGAATTGTGTTGCAGCGCTTGGGCGAACTGGTCGATATTCGCGTCGACGGTGCTGCCGTCGACCTTGTCGGTCACGTGCGGCGCGGCCTGGAGAACGTCCCCGATCGAATACGGAACGGTGACGTGATCGGCCGGTATCACGCGCGAGCCGAGTGCACCGCGCCCGAGGGGCACGATGGTGACCGCGTACCCACCGACCGGGGTGAGCATGCGGACCTCGACACGGGAGTCGTCACCGATGAAGGTGTCGGCGGAGATACGGGCCTCGACCAGAACCGTGTCCGGCCGCAAGGACACCTTGTCGACCTTACCGACGGTGATGCCGGCTACTCGGACCTCCTGCCCGGTCGACAGCGCCGAGGCATCGGTGGTTTCGAAGGAGACACTGCGTTGCCCGACCGGATGGGTGTAGAAGACGGTGGTCGCACCCAGAGCGACAACCGCGGTGACAACCACGACCGTTCCGAGCAGAACTTCACTCCCGGCGACTCGCCGGATCACATTCCGCATCGAGCCGCGGCGCGGTCCGCTCGTCAGTGAGCTTTGCATACCACGACCTCGCTTCCGTTGAGCAAAACTTCGACCTCCGTGGGGAGTTCGGCGATGCCGTGCGTGCAGTTCATCGCCTGCGGTGCGGCCGTGGTCTGCGGCATCTGCAGGCCGGCCAGGGCGACCGGTAACAGCCGCAGCGCGTCGGCGGCCTGGGGCAGGGAGGCGAACGCCTGGGTGAGCAGTTTGTCCACGTCCACGTCGCGGGAAAACCCGAGTTCGGTGATCAGCTGATGTACGGGGGTGAGAAATTCGGGGCCGAACTTGGCCGTTTTGGGAAACTCGCCCAGTACGGTCATCGCTTTCGCGATGGGGAAACTCAGCGATTTCATGAATTCCATGACCTGCGGTGACTTTCCGCCCATCGAGTCGGAGATCCGCGACAAGTTCGTGACGAGTGTCGAGATGACTTGTTCGCGATCGTGCGCCAGGTCGGTCAGTTTCTGCACGCTGTCGAGCATCGGCGCCAGACCGGTGCCGTCGCCCTGCAGGAGGGTGATGGCGTTCTGCATGAAGGTGTTGACCTCGTCGGTACTCATCGTGCTCAGGACCGGTTGCAGGCCGTTGAACAACTGAGTGATGTCGAACGACGGGCGGGTACGGTCGGTTCCGAGGTGGTGCACGGCGCGTCCCGACTGCTCCGGTTCCTCGAGGTCGACATATCGGATACCGGTGAGGTTCTGGTATTTGACGGCCAGAACCGTAGTGTCCCGCAACTCGTACGGCTTCTCGAGTGAGAACGTCACCTCGGCTGTGCTCGCCCCGTTTCTGCGGGTGAGGTCGATGGCCGAAACCTTGCCGATCCGAACACCTTTCGTTCGGATGTCCCCATTGACGTGCAGCCCCGACACGTCGGTGAACTCGGCGCTGTAGCTTCGGGTGTCACCCCGCACAGGGTTTTTGATCGCGCTGAGAATGATGGAGAACAGCACCACCGCCAGGACCGCTGCGGTCGCGAGCTTTCCGAGTGTGAGGAACATCTTCGTGCGTGGACTCATCGGTGCTCCTCCCCGGCCGGCGCGGCCGGAATCCCGGTCAGCGCCAAGGGTGTGGCGAACATCGGCAGGTCATCGACGATGATTCTCAGGTTGAGCGTCTTCTTGCCGTCGCTACCGGTGAACGCGGCGTTGTAGCGGTCGATGAGCGTCGTCAACTCGCCCGGCACCGCGCCGCCGCCCAGAATGTGCGGAACGACATCGGTCATCGCCTGCACGAGCTGGGTGACCGGCGTCAGTTCCGAACCGTGCGACGCGAGCAGGTGACCTGCCTTGCCGAACAGGCTGTTGGCGGCCAGGCCGAGGCCTTCGTCGGTTTTGTCCATGAAGTCGTCGTCGACACCGACCGAGCCGTCCGGCCGACGATTGTATTTGCTGTCGTAGACGTTGTAGAGCGCGTCGACCGCTTGAGTGCTGAACGCCGGCATCACCGCGAGAATGTCGTCCGCATAACGCATCAGCTCGGTGGGCATCGCCTGCTGGGTGGCCGCCACCCGATCGGCGAACACGATTCCGGATTGAATCAGCGGGGTCAGTCCGTCGGTATAGCGAATCACCTTGTTCAGCGTGGTGACCATCGACTGGGTCAAGGTGCCGTCGATCGCCAGCGAACCCTTCTCCAGCATCGTCGACATGGTGAAGTCACCGGTCGGCGTCTTGTTCAATGTGCTGCCCGCGACCAGCCGGTTGCCCTCCGGATGGGCGATGAGATCCACCGCGGTGATGCCGAAGTAGTTCTGCGGCCGGAAATCGAGCTCGAAGTCATCGGTGAGGCGGGAGGAAATGCCTTCCTGCAGTTGCAAACTCATGCGCACCGTGCCCGGTGTGGTCTTTTCCAGACGCGTGATCTCGCCGATCTCCGCGCCGTGCAAAATCACCTTCGTTCCGGTGCCGACGCCCGGACCGACGTACGGTACGTCGACGTTCAGCGCGAGACCTGCCGGCTTGTGCACGCGCGGATACACCCACAGCACGACGACGAGCACTGCGGCGATCCCGAGGGCGACGCCGACGGCCGCCAATTCGACGAGACGCTTCTGGTGTCGGTCGGTTCCGCGCAGGAAGTCCTGATTGCGAGTCTTGGCCATCACCTTATCCTTTGAATACCAGCAGGGGGCTCAGGCCCCAGATGGCCACTGTCATAGCGAAATTCATAACGACGATCGCGACGAGGCTGGCCCGGATTGCGCGACCGGAAGCGGCGCCCACCCCGGCCGGTCCGCCGGAGGCGAAATAGCCGTAGTAGCAATGGATCAAGGTCACCACCGCGCAGAAAGCCACCGCCTTGATCACCGAGGCCGTGAGATCGGGCCAGCTCAGGAATTGAGCGAAATAGTGGTCGTAGGTTCCGGGCGGTTGGTGGTGGAAGACCTTGACGATTATTCCGCCGGTGAAGAAGGCGATCACCAATGCCATCAGGTAGCCGGGCAGCACGACGAGCATTCCGCCGACGAGCCGGGTCCCGACCACGAACGGAATAGCCCGCAGTCCCATGGATTCGGTGGCGTCGATTTCTTCGGAGATGCGCATCGCGCCGATTTCCGCGGTCATTCGGCAGCCGGCCTGCGCGGCGAACCCGATTCCGGTGATGATCGGGGCGATCACGCGGATATTGCCGAACGAGCCGATGATTCCGGTCAGCGCACCGAAGCCCAGCAGATTCAAGGCCATGAACGCCTCGATCGCGACCACGGCTCCCACGGCGACGCCGAGGAAGAACATCAGGCTGACCACGCCGCCGTCGACGATCAGCGACCCACTTCCCCAGGCCATGTTGTTCATCGTCTTGAGCGTCTGTTTGCGGTAGTGGCGAATCGTCACCGGCAGCAGGTACAGCGTTTTGCCGATGAAGATCGCCACCTGGCCGATCTCGCCGACGAAGTCGGTGATCCCACGCGCCACCGCGCGGATCGATCGGGCCGTGAGGGCGGGCAGGGTATACGAGGATTGCGATGGTGTGCTCATCGTCATGCCAACCGAGCCGGGAAGAACATCATCTGCAATTGACTGATGAGCAGGTTCGTCATGAAGATGCAGAACACGCTCAGCACGACGGATGCGTTGACGGCATTCGCCACCCCCTTGGGGCCGCCTTTCGCTTCGAGACCTCGCAGGCTCGCGATCAGCACGACGATCGCGGCGAAGACGAGCGCTTTGAGCACCGAGAAGGCGAGGTCCGTCGGCGTCGCGAACGCGCCGAACGACTGCCAGAAACTGCCCGGCACAACATGATTGACGTTCGCGGAAATGATCAGTCCGGCGAATACGCCCGCGGCGATGATGATGATGCACAACACGGGTGCGATTGCGATCATGGCGAGGAAACGCGGCATCACCAGCCGTTCGACCGGATCAACGCCCATCACCCGCATGGCGTCGATTTCTTCCCGGATCGACCGGGCCCCCAGATCGGAGGCGATCGCCGAGGCTGCCGCGCCACTCATCAACAGGCCCGCCGCCATCGGCGCACCTTGGCCGACCACGCCCAGACCGCTCGCCGCGCCGGCGAGCGAATTGGCACCGACCTGATTCATGATGCCGCCGACCTGCACCGAGACTTCGGCGCCGATCGGGATGGCCATCAGCAGCGCCGGCAACGCAGTGACCTTGAGCAGCAACCACATCTGTTCGACGAGCTCGTGCACGGGCATGCGCAACCGGACGGTATCCACCACCGAGTAGCGCACCACGGCGCCGGTCAGGTGTGCCGATCGACCCAGTGTCGCAAGACTGTCCAACGGCGCCTGCCGCAGATGTGCGAACAGTCGTGCGGAGCGAGACGGCGATACTGCCGGTGGGGCGCCGTCCTCGCGGGGCCGGGTCGGTCTGCCCGATGCGGGTAGGCGCGGGGCGATTATCGGTGCCTGCGTAATACTCATCGGGTGGGCACCTCCCTCCGTAGACGTCGACGCATGCGGCGATTGCGTCGCCGAGTGCGATGTGCGGTAAATAGTGTGGTGAGAGTCGCGGGAGCCGGAATTTCACCCTTCGAGAATGCGAAATTCCTTGGCGAACACGCGAAATGAAAGTTCCTGCGCGGTCCCGTGACGGTCGAGCGGAATTCCGGCGCGGTGCGTTTCTCGGGACGGATGCCGGTGCGACACACGGCACAGATTCCGGACCGGAAGAACGATCGCAGAATTCCCGATCGGTTCGGCGACATTGCCTTCGAGCGTCATTGTTCGATACTCCGATTCACGAGACCGCGTTCGCCGTTCGACGGGCGAGCAGTAAGCCACGGCAACCTCCGAGATTCCGCTCGATCACGCCGTTGTGATCCAAGACTCCGAGGGTGCAGCACGTGTCGTGGCTCACAGCAAACTTACTTCATTTTACGCTTTACGTCAATCGTCCTTTGTAAAACAGCTCGGTTTCCGATTCGTCGCTCGCTCCGCAGTCCACGGTGGCGGGGCTCAGGTTCTCGACGGCACAGAGGACGCCGGCCCCTCCGAGAAACTGGCTTCCACCGCGGCTCGCGCGGCAGGCGGCAACGTCGGAAGAATCTCGCGCACCCGAGCTCGGCGCCTGCCGACCGCACGTCGCTCCGGCATCCCGGGGGTTGCCTGCATCTGCGGGACGATTCCCTCGATCTCCTCCACGCCACCGGAGTGGTGCCCGGCATCGACGAGCGCTTGTTCGCGAGCCTTCTGCGCCTCGTCCTTCTCCTCCGACATCCCGATCGGCCCCACCATCCGACCGTTCAGGAATTGCCGGACGACAGGCTCATCGGAGGTGAGCAGAACCTCGCGGGGACCGAACATGACCAATTCGCGACGGAAGAGCATGCCGATGTTGTCGGGCACCGTTCGGGCCAGATTGATGTTGTGCGTGACGATCAGGAACGTGGCATCGATCTGCGCGTTGATGTCGAGGAACAACTGACTGATGTAGGTGGTCCGCACCGGATCCAGACCCGAATCCGGCTCGTCGACCAGAATGACCTCCGGGTCGAGTACCAGCGCTCGGGCAAGGCCGGCACGTTTGCGCATCCCACCCGAAATCTCGCCGGGCAGTTTGCCTTCCGCGCCGAGCAGGCCGGTCAACTCGAGCTTCTCCATCACGATCCGGCGAATCTCCGACTCCGTCTTCCGGGTGTGCTCGCGCAAGGGGAAGGCGACGTTGTCGAACAAACTCATCGAGCCGAACAGCGCGCCGTCCTGGAACAGCACCCCGAACAGCTTGCGGATTTCGTACAGCTGCGACGTCGAACAGGCGGTGATGTCGGTCCCGTCGACATGGATCGATCCCCGTTCCGGCCGCAACAGGCCGATCAGCGATTTGAGGAACACCGACTTGCCGGTGCCCGAGGGGCCGAGCAGAACACTGACCTCACCGGCCGGCAACGTCAGGCTGACATCACGCCAAATAGTCTGCGCGCCAAACTGTTTGGTTATTCCGGTGGTACTTACCTCGACACCCATCTTGCCTCCTTGCCAGAGCCCGGCGCATCGATCGTGCCGCCGGGGTCGGCCGTCGGTCCCGAATGAACGGACAGCGGACGACCGCAGAGCTGTGATACAAAATACGGACAGCGTCCAACGTTAGACGGATCACAGAAGCTGTGCAATGATATTGCCTGATCTCCTTCGATGGAGGTCTTCCGCACCGAGCGAGGGGGCATCGCCGTTGCGGCGCCGGAGGCGTCGTCGTCAACGGCGGTGGCGTACAGCGAAATCCGCGAGTCCAGGAGCTTCTCCATGCGTCCACATCGGCGTGCGCATTCGACACCCGCGCATCGACACCACCCCAGGCCCACCCCGGCGCTGATTTCCGCGATCGCGGCCACCGGCATCCTGGCCGCTGCATCCTCGGCCACCGCCGGGGAAGCGACTGTTCATGGCACCCATGTCCACGTTGTCGCGGAATACGCAGGGACACAACGACATAGCGTCGCTCGCGCACCGGGTCCCATGCTCGTCCCCGCCGCGATTCCCCTCGTGCGCCCCCATGCGGGTCCGACGGTCCCGACCATCGGCCCCGGCGATCCGCCGCCTGTCTTTGGCGACGCTGCGCCCGGTGCCGCGGCAACCGGTATCCCGGTCCACGTGCTGGCCGCGTACCGAAACGCCGAATTGATACTCCGGCAGTCGGAACCGGCCTGTGGCGTGACATGGAATCTGCTGGCCGGAATAGGCCGGATCGAGTCGGGACATGCCAGGTCCGGCGACGTCGACGCCGAGGGCAGGACGAGATCCCCCATCCTCGGCCCGGCGCTCGACGGGACGCTGGCGGGAAACGAGATCATCAGAGCCGCCAACGGTTACGTACGCGCCGTCGGGCCGATGCAATTCCTTCCCAGCACCTGGCAGCGATGGGCGAGCGACGGCAACGGTGACGGAATTGCCGACCCCGACAATATCTACGACGCGACCCTGGCGGCCGGACGGTACCTCTGCGCGGGCGGCGCCGATCTCCGCGATCCGCACCAACGCCTGCACGCGGTCCTGCGATACAACCACTCCATGGCCTACGCGTCGAGCGTGCTGAACTGGTCGAGTATCTACGCCGGAGAGGTGACCGGACCGGCCGACATCACACCGGTGGAGTCCACTGGCCCTACCACCGTGCCGGCCGACGACGATCCGACACCGGCACCACCACCGGCCGACCCCTCACCTCCCGACGCCATGTGGGGACCCGGCACGTCGCCCATGCCCCTTCCGGAACCGGCACCCCCGTCACTGGCACCGATGATCCAGATCCCGGGGCTGCCCCCGATTCCGTGCGGAATCTTCTGCCCTCCCCCGGCGCACTGACTCGCCCCACGCCGCCAGGGTGACGATCACCCACCCTGGAAGGCGGGAACATCATCCCATTCACCGAGCTGATAGCAGGCGTGTGCGTCTTCCTGCTCGAACGACAACAGTCGCGACAGTCGGACCGCCGCCCGGTCGTCCGGGTCGATCCGCATGAGTACCAGTTGCGTTCCGGCAGTGGCGAGTTCACTCATCGCAGCGGTGAGCAAGGCCTCCCCCAGCCCTCCGCCACGGATTTCGGGAACCACGATGAGCGCACGCACCCACGCCGCCCGCAATTCCAGATGGCGAGTCGGCCGCGGATCGAACCAGACCACTCCCGCCGGCCGGTCACATCCGGCCGACGCGATCACCACACGACCGGCGCGGTCGGCGAATGCGGTGCGGAACTGCTCGAACCGAGCCTCGGTCAATCCTTGGCGGGCCAGGACCTCGAGCACCTGGGAGGCGACGGCACTGTCGGCCAGGTCCGCCGAGCCGTCGACGGTGACGCCACCCGGGACCGGGGCCGGCACCAACGGCACCGCGAACGGGCCCGACAGATGCCGAACCATCGTCCACAGCCGCGCAGCCGGCTCGATCGCGAACCGCCGCGTCAGCCGTTCGGACGCGGGATGGCTGCCGTAGGCCCAGCACCGCAGCGAAGTCGCTCCACGCCCGCACCAACCGCCGGACGCGGTCACATCCGTGCCGAGTTCCTCCACCAACAGCGTCGACACGCCACGCGAGCGATAGTCGGGATGAACCGCGTATTTCACGCTGCCCTGCCCCAGCGCATCGATCGACAGGTTCAGATACGCCACCATCACCAGTGGCGCGTCCGCACGAGCGCTCAACCCTCGCCGCGCCTTGATCGGCAGATGCCACACCGACCGCGTCTCGTCCGAAGCCGCCTGCACATCCCACGGGTCGACCACCGAGAATCCGGCCTCTTCGTCGTATCGCGCGGCAGCTTCGACCAAGGCCACCGCCTCGGCCCGGTCCTGTTCGCCGAGCCGTCGACACCAGGTGTAGTCGATCATATTCCAGCCCTTCTCGCTGTGCGCCGGTTTACACCTAAACCTACATGAGTTAGATTTAAGTTGGTATATGAACAGCTCAGGACCATTCACCAAATGCCCGGAACACCTCTTCGGGCGAAGCTGCCGAACATTGGAGACACGCCATGACCGAGGTCGGGGCACCCCGCGAGGAACGCATCCGCCGCGCTTTGACGCACCTACGCAACGACACCACCGACGAGTTCGGGCACGTCACCTGGTTCGAGCCACACGAGTTCACCGACCCGGCCGTTGCACAGCGCGAACGTGATCTGATCTTCGGCCGAGTTCCGTCGATCGTCGCGCACGGTTCCGAAATCCCCCGTGCCGGTGACTTTTTCACCCTCCAGATGCCGCGCAACAACATCATCGTCGTCCGCCAGCGCGACGGCGGCGTAAAGGCACTGGTCAATCTGTGCCGGCACCGCGGAGCCTTGCTGGAGAAGGAGGAGAAGGGCCGATGCCGGCTGTTCTCCTGCCCGTATCACCGCTGGTCCTACGATATGGACGGCAGCCTGCGAACGATTACGCGGGACAACACATTCGGCGAACCGGAGCGTGCCACGCTCGGCCTGATCGAACTGCCCACCGAGGAGCGGCACGGCTTCATCTGGGTGGTGGACGACGCCGACGCCGAGATCGACGTGGCCGCCTGGCTGGGACCGGAGATGGACGCGGTGCTCGCTTCCTACGACCTCGGCTCCAAGGTCTGCGTCCAGGCCGAGGGATTCGACGAGCCGGTCAACTGGAAGATCATGCAGGACGCCTTCCTCGACGGCTACCACATCCAGTACGCGCATCCCAACACCGCGGCCAAGCACATCCATACCAATGTGATGGCCTTCGACGATTTCGGCCGCCACTGCCGATTCATCGCCCCGCGCAAATCCATCGACCGCTGGATCGAAGAGGACCCCGGCGATCGTAGCCTTGCCAACGACGTCACCGAAACGCACTTCCTGCTGCCCAACAGCACCCTGCTGCGCCAGCCCGACCACTTCCAACTACTGACCTTCCGGCCGCATCCCACCGAACCGCAACGTAGCCGGATGGAAATGCGGCTGATCGTGCCACCGGTCGAACAGACCGAGATGAGCGAGGAGAAGTGGACGCGGCTGTGGGACAAGAACTGGCAGATCCTGCTCAATGTGCTGCATGCCGAGGACTTCCCCCTGCTGCGGGATTCCCAGCGTGGCATGACCAGCGCGAGTGCGGGACGAATGGTCCTGGGCCGGAACGAGGTCGCCAACCAAGTCTTCCGTCGCGAGACGCAGAAGCTGCTGTCGCAGAGATGACCACGGCGCCGGGTCACACCGGCCCGGCACAGGAGGATTGCAGTGAAAACAGATCTGTTCGAGTCCGATCACGAACTCTTCGGGCAAACCGTGCGCGCCTTCGTGGAACGGCATGTCACCCCGAAGATGGAGAAGTGGGACGCCGACCGCCTCATCGACCGCGACACCTGGCGAGCAGCCGGCGGACAGGGCTTGCTCGGACTGGCGGTTCCCGCGGAATTCGGCGGCGCGGGCGAAACCGACTACCGATTCCGGGTCGTGATCCAGACCGAAATCGCCCGCGTCGGCGCCTCCGCGCTGCAGTCGGGCTTTTCCACCAACGACGACATCGTCTTGAATTATCTACTGCGCCATGCGAACTCCGAGCAGCGCAGCAGGTGGCTGCCCGGTTTCGTCACCGGGGAGACGATCGGCGCCATCGCGATGACCGAGCCCGGCGCGGGCAGTGACCTGCGCTCGGCGCAGACCACGGCGGTCCGCGAGGGCGACGAGTGGGTGATCAACGGATCGAAGACATTCATCACCAGCGGAATGCTGGCCGATCTGGTGATCGTCTTCGCGGTCACCGATCGCGATGCGGGCTCACGCGGTTTCAGCCTGTTCGTCGTCGAGGACGGCACGCCCGGTTTCACTCGCGGCCGCAAGCTCGACAAGGTCGGGCTGCACGCTCAGGACACCGCGGAACTGTTCTTCGACAACGTGCGGGTGCCGGCGGCCAATCTGCTCGGCGATGTCGGTGGCGGTTTCGGCTACCTGATGCAGAGCCTGCCGCTGGAGCGACTCGGAATCGGTATCGCCGCACAGGTTTCCGCGGAGGCCGTGCTCGATTGGACCCTCGATTACGTCAAGCAACGCCGCGCTTTCGGTCAGCGGATCGGCGAATTCCAAGGCCTCGGTTTCACCTTGGCCGAACTACAGACCGCCACGGAAGTGTCGCGGGCCTATATCGATCGCTGTGTGCGCGAGTACAACGACGGCACCCTGAGCGCCGTCGACGCGGCGAAAGCGAAACTCTGGGCCACCGAACTGCAGGGCAAGGTGATCGACGCCGGTGTTCAACTGCACGGCGGATACGGGTACATGATGGAGTACCCCGTTGCCAAGGCCTACATCGATGCGCGGATCCAGCGGATCTACGGCGGAACCAACGAAATCATGAAGGAGATCATTCATCGCGATCTCCTGCGCTCGTGATGGTATGGCCGGCGCGGTCGCCCCGCGCCGGCCGTTCTCCCCGGCCTCTACACTCCGGCGGCCGAGAGCATGTCGGCGATCTCGACGAATTTCACGCGGGGGCGGCCGCCTTCGCGACCCGCACGACGCTCGGCCGCATCGATCGCCTTCCATCCGCCGGCACCGACGCGACTCGGGCGGCGCCCGTCGAGCAACGCTGTGAGGTCCGCGCGCGATCGCCGTGGCGACTCGAGCCGACCGGCGGCGAAATCCTCCACCAGCGCGTGCACCGTGTCCTGCGAGCAATACCGGTTCGTGCCGATCACGCCCGACGGGCCACGCTTGATCCAACCCGCCACGTAGGCACCCGGTATCGGATTGCCGCCCTCGGATTCGACGACCCGGCCGCCACGATGGGGAATCGTTCCGTCGGAGTCACGGAAAGGCAAGCCCGGCACCGCGATCCCGCGATAGCCGACGGCTCCGAACACCGCACCGCAAGCGATCAGTTCACGGTTGTCCTCCGCCGGCACCGCATCCCCGGTGCGTACGAATTCCACGGCGTCGACAGCCCGCTCTCCCCGGAAACCGATCGGCGACAGGAAATATCGGAACACGACCCTGCGGTTGTTCGCATCAGCGACGCGTTCCGCCAACTGCCGGGCCACCTGCGCCTTCAGCCGAACCACGGGATCGGCGGCGTCCGGGACGACCGAGCCGGAGTCGTCACAGCGGACGTCCACCGCGCCGACCTGTCCGAGCCCGAGCAGTTCAGGAGTGGTGAAGGCCGCGTGTTCGGGGCCCCGGCGTCCGACGACGACAACTTCACGAATCCGGCTCTGCGCCAAGACTTCCAGCGCGTGATCGGCGATATCGGTGCGCGCCAGCTCGGCAACGTCGGTGACCAGAATGCGGGCCACGTCCAGGGCTACGTTGCCGTTGCCGATGACCACCGCCCGCTCGCCGGACAGATCGAAGTCACGATGCGCGTGATCGGGATGGCCGTTGTACCAACCGACGAACTCGGTGGCGGTGTGCACACCGGCGAGCTGCGCGCCCGGCACATCGAGGGTGCGGCCCTGCGACGCACCGGTCGCGTAGATCACCGCATGGTGGTGCTCCAGCAGTTCCTGCGCGCTGATGTGGGTACCGACCTCGACGTTCAATTCGAGGGTCAGCTGCTTGCGGCTCAACGTCCGAAGAAAGGAACTCGCAACCTGTTTCGTGTGCTGATGGTCGGGGGCAACCCCGTAGCGCACCAGCCCCAGCGGGGTGGGCAACCGTTCGAACATGGTGATCTCGACATCGACATCGCGACGCGACAACAATTCCTCGGCCGCGTAGCACGCCGACGGCCCCGACCCCACGATCGCCACACGCAGCGGACCACGGTCGGTCACCCGGAGCTGGGGCCGCTCTTCCTCGAACGGCACCGGGTTTCGAGGTTGGGTGAAGTAGGCGGCGTTGACCTCCCGATACGGTTCCGTCGCCGCGGTCAGATCCCCTTCGGGCACGATCGCGTCCACGGGGCACTCGTCGATGCAGGCACCGCAATCGATGCAGCTGACCGGGTCGATGTGGAGCAACTCCGCGCGCCCGAAGTCGGGCTCGCCGGGGCGCGGGCGGATGCAGTCGACAGGACAGACCGACACGCAACCGGCGTCGTTGCAGCAGGGCTGTGTGATGACGTGCGCCATCTCTCCTCCGGATCCACGGCTACTCGACCCGGCTCCGACGGGTAGGACGCCGTACAGCTGACGTTATTTGTATTTTGTTATACGCTGAGTGACGGGCGCCACGCAATAGCCCGCGCGAGCTCGGCGCTCGAAGAAAGGAATCACCTATGACCACCGCAGTGATCGTGGATGCGATCCGCACCCCCTCAGGCAAGGGAAAACCGGGCGGACAGCTCTCGAATCTGCATCCCACCGAACTGTTGTCGGCCGTACTGCGCGGCCTGATCGATCGCACCGAACTCGACCCGGCACTCGTCGACGACGTCATCGGCGGCTGTGTCGGCCAGGCCGGTGAACAAGCACTCAACATCACGCGCAGCGCTGTACTGGGAGCCGGCTTCCCGGAGGCCGTGCCCGCCACGACGATCGACCGCCAGTGCGGGTCCAGCCAGCAGGCTGCCCACTTCGCCGCCCAAGGCGTCATGGCGGGCGCCTACGACATCGTCATCGCCTGTGGAGTCGAATCGATGAGCCGGGTGCCGATGGGCACGGCGCCGCTGGGCAAGGACGCCTTCGGCCCCGGCGTGGCCGCCCGCTATCCGGATGGGCTTGTGGGCCAGGGCATTTCGGCCGAGCTGATCTCGTCTCGGTGGAAGCTCGACCGCGCCACTCTGGACGAGTTCGCCGCGCGCTCGCACGCGCGCGCCGCGGCCGCCGACTTCACCAGCGAGATTCTGCCGGTCGCCATCGGTCCCGACTCCTGGGTGAGCGCGGACGAAACCGTCCGACCGTCGACCGATGTGGAAGGTCTGGGCCGGCTGAAACCCTCCTTCTACGACGAACGCGTCACCGAGCGGTTTCCGGAAATCGACTGGCGCATCACGCCCGGAAACTCCTCGCCCCTGACCGACGGCGCGTCGGCCGTGCTGATCATGAGCGAGGGCAAGGCCGCAGCCCTCGGATTGCGGCCTCGCGCGCGTTTCCACAGCTTCGCCGTCACCGGCAGCGACCCGATGTTGATGCTCACCGGCGTGGTGCCGGCCACGCAGAAAGTCCTCGACAAGGCCGGCCTGTCGCTCGAGGATATCGACACCTACGAGGTCAACGAGGCGTTCGCGCCGGTTCCGCTGGTGTGGCAGTACGAATTCGGCGCCGATCCCGAACGTCTGAATCCGCGAGGCGGGGCGATCGCCCTGGGGCACCCGCTCGGCGGTTCGGGAACCCGCCTGCTCACCACGATGCTGAACCACCTCGAACAGATCGGCGGTCGCTACGGACTGCAGACGATGTGTGAAGGCGGCGGAATGGCCAACGCGACCATCATCGAACGCCTGTAAGCCTTCTTTCGGAGGCGAATACATCAGCGCCCGAACCGATTCCCATCGGTTCGGGCGCTGATGCGGGACTACGGCAACCACAACCGAGCGCACGGCAGCGGCGGCAGATCCGGATGCACCCGGTCGTCGATGACGACCGTGGAGTCGGGGTGCGTGCGCATCCGGGCGGCGAACGTCTCCGCTATCTCGCGCGTGCACTGGTACTCCGCGGCGACTCCCGACCGCGCGAACTGCACACGGACCCGGCACCGGCGCGAATCGAGCACATATCGGCCCAGCGCCACGAGATACCGCAGGGCGGCGGCCCGCCGGATGCACGGCGTACCCGAGCAGTGCGCATGCCGCTGCATGATCCGATGTGCCGTCTCCACTGTCAGCCGCACCGGCACCCTCGCGCAATCAGATTGCGCAGCAGTGCGTTTCGGGAACCACGGCCGCTGCGGGACAGCTGCCGCCGTCATCGCCGTCTCGGCGTACGGCCGAGCCGGCGCCGCCAGTCGTGCGCGCCGAGAAAGCGCACGAGCTTGGCCATCTGCCTGGCCCGGTCCGTGCGGACAGGAAACCAGTTCGGCTCCGATTTCAGCGCGATTCGTTCCTCGACAACAGATTGCTGACGGCAGTACTTCAACATTCCGTTCGGGCCACCGAAGCGCGAGCCCACGCCCGACTGCTTCCAGCCACCCATCGGCACGGGTAACTGGAAGGTGGCGACTATCGCGTTGTTGATCGAGACGGAGCCCGCCTCGATCCGCCGGGAAAGCCGCTCGGCGCGGTGACGGTCGCGGGTCCACAGGCTCGAGCTCAGCCCGAAGTCGGAATCGTTCGCCAAGGCGATCGCCTCGTCCTCGTCACGAACCTTCATGATCGGCAAGGTCGGACCGAAGGTTTCCTCGCGCATACATGCCATGGAATGGTCGACATCGACCAGGACGGTGGGCTCGACGAAATGGCTCCCCTCCTCTTTTCGTTTGCCGCCCAGAAGAATTCGCGCGCCTTTGGCGACGGCGTCCGCGATATGCCGCTCCACGATATCCACCTGCGCGGCGGTCACCATGGCGCCGATCTCGCAGCTGTAGGCGCCCGGCTCGTCCATCCCCGTCCGCAAGGGCCGTACCTTCGCCGCCACCTTCTCGACGAATTCCTCGTACACGGCGGCCTCGACATACACCCGCTCCACGGAGACGCACGCTTGGCCGGCGTTCATCATCGAGCCCCATACCGCGGCACCGGCGGCGCGCTCGAGATCGGCGTCGGCCAGCACGATCATGGCGTCTTTGCCGCCCAACTCCAGACTGCAGGGAATCAGCCGCTCGCCGGCGCGGGCCGCGATGGCACGTCCCGTGCGCACCGATCCGGTGAACATCACCATATCGACCGCGTCGACCACCGCGGCACCGGTCGCGCCGCCACCGTTGACCGCCGCCAGCACCTCGGGGGCGCCGATCTCTTCCCGCCACCCTCGCACCGCCTCGGTCCAGGCGAGCGGCGTGACCTCGGACGGCTTGGACAACACCGCCGCACCGGCCATCAACGCGCCCACCGCGTCCATCATCGGACCGGCCAGCGGCCCGTTCCACGGCGTGATCAGGCCGACCAGCTGGTGTGGCCGGGCGCGGACGCGCAGCCTCCGTGCAGCGTTGGCCACCCCGGCCGGACGGACTTTACGGTCGGCCAGAAACCGTTCGCCGTTGTCGACGAAGTAGTTGATGACATCGAGGACGACGGCAAGTTCCACCGCCGCGTCGGACCAGGATTTTCCCGCCTCCAATTGCACGAGCCGCAACAGCCGCTGCTCGTTGTCGAGGATCCAATCCAGCCAGCGCAGTAGGTGGCGGCCACGAGCTCGCGGCCCGATCGCCTCCCACGCCGGTTGCGCGGCACGCAGCGCGTCCGCTACCGCGGCGACCTCATCCGGTCCGGCCGCTGTGACCGAACCGACCGTCCGACCGTCGGCCGGGCAGCGAATCTCGATTCGCTTCACCGAATCAGCCTGCGGCCCAGGGGATCCGGGTTGCTGCACAGTGGTGTTCACAGATCATCGCCTCCACGGAGGTCCGGCGGCTGCCTCGCAGCCGGCTTCGGGCAACATCGCTCGACGCCGAATTCAGGCTAGTTACAAAATACAGATAACGTCAATCGTAGTTCAGTCGTTCGCTGACAAATTACGATTGACGTCAGTCGTCCAATGACGTAGCTTCGAGTGTGAGGCACAGCACTCTGCATCGCATCGGACGGGCAGATCACACGGCGTCGCAACTCGCCGGATCCGCTGCGCCTTCGCCCGCACCGGCGCCTCTCCCCGCCGGCCGCATCCGTCTGGAAATCGGAGTCCCACAATGAAGCTCGAAGGCAAAGTCGCCGTCATCACCGGAGCCGGATCCGGCTTCGGCCGCCAGTGTTCCCAGTTGTTCGCGTCCGAGGGCGCCGGTATCGCAGTGGTCGACATCGACCCCGAGCGCGCTGCCGGAACGGTCGAGCTCGTCGAGCAACAGGGCGGCAAGGCCGTCGCCATCACCGCCGATGTCAGCGTCGAAGAGCAGGTGAAATCCGCAGTCGCGGCGGCGGTGGACCACTTCGGCAAGCTGGACATCATGTTCGCCAACGCGGGCGTCGTGTCCCGCGGCGGCGTGCCGTCGGTGGCCGGTGGTGAGGAGGTCGAATTCCAGGACCTGACCGACGCCGACTGGCAGCACGTGCTGGGAGTCAACTTGAGCGGAGTCGTCTACTCCGCCAAGGCCGCCGTGCCGTACCTGCGTGACAACGGCGGTGGCACGATTCTCGCGACCTCGTCGGCGGCATCGCTGGTCGCCTACCACAACATCGCGATGTATTCGGCCACCAAGGCCGGTGTCAACGGCCTGGTGCGTGGACTCAGCCTCGACCTCGGCAAGTACGGCATTCGAGTGAATGCCATCTGCCCCACGCACGGGATGTCACCGAACTTCCTCATGCCGCCCGGATCTCCCGTGGTCGGTCAGTCCTACGAACAGGTCGCCGGCCCGTGGGATCCGACGATCTCGCCGATCCCGCTCAAGCTCAACCGGCCGCCGTCGTTGCTCGACAACGCGAAGGTCGCACTGTTCCTCGCCTCCGACGATTCGCAGTACCTCTCCGGACTCGTTCTGCCGTCGACCGACGGCGGCACCCTCGCCCGCGTCGGCATGTGGTTCGCCGAAGACAAAGGCTCGCCCGGAGATCTGTGAGATGACCGATTCGCCCGTTCACCTGGTCGTCGATCGCGCGGCCTGCGCCGGCCACGGACTGTGTTACGGAACCGCGCCGGAGCTACTCGAGTCCGACGACGTGGGAAATCCGGTCGTGCTGGCTGACCCGGTCCCCAATTCACATCTCGACGCCGCACATCGCGCAGCCGCAGCCTGCCCCGAACGTGCGCTCACTTTGACCAGCGCCCTTCCCCTATCCGAGGAAAAGCCACTATGACCACCACCACCGCAGAAGTGTCCGACGAGCTGGTCGTCGATTTCGACATCTACGACCAGTCGCTCGCATTCCCCGAAGACACCGTCCAGGACCGGGCCGCGGAACTCGCAGGCAAAGGGCCGGTCGTGTACTCCACCGCCCACGGCGGCCACTGGATCGTCACCCGGTACAAAGAAATTCACGAGGTCTTTCGCGATCCCGAGACGTTCTCGAGCTACCCCAACAACCTGGTGACGACGACCGCCGGATTCGGGAAATTCATTCCGATCGAACTCGATCCCCCGGAGCACACCGGTTACCGGCTGGCGCTGCAGCCGCTGTTCAGTCCCAACCGCATGAAGGCGCTCGAAGACGACATTCGGGCGGTGATCAACGAACTCATCGACGGATTCGCCGGCACCGGAACCTCGGAATTCATCGCCGACTTCGCCCACGAACTGCCCACCCGTATCTTCCTGGCACTCATGGACTGGCCGCTGGCGGACGGGCCGATGTTCACCCACGCCACCGATGTCCTCCTCACCGGAATCCCCGGCGCCACCGAAGAGGAGTCCAACCAGGCACGCGGCGAAGCGGCGTTCAAGATGCTGGCCTATTTCCAGAACATCATCGACGACCGCCGCGCCAACCCTCGCGACGACGTGACCACGCAGATCATCCACACCGAGGTCGCGCTCGAGGACGGCACCCGACTGCTCACCGATGAAGAACTCAATCGGATGTTCTTCCTGCTGCTCATCGCCGGCCTGCACACCGTGCAGGGCTCACTGGCCTGGAGCATCATTCACCTGTCCCACAACGAGGAACAACGTGAGCAGATCATCGCGGACGAGAGCCTGATCCCGTCCGCGGTGGAGGAGATCCTGCGCATCGAAGCCGCGGTCGTCCCCGGTCGCCGCGCGACACGTACCACCGAACTGGGCGGAGTCACGATCGCCGAAGGCGATCAGCTGATCTTGATGCTGTGCTCGGCCAATCGCGATTCCGACGAATTCGACGATCCGAACGAACTGCTGCTCGATCGGACGCCGAACCGCCACCTTTCCTTCGGCGCCGGCGCGCATCGCTGCCTGGGCTCACATCTGGCCCGAATCGAACTCCGGCTCGCGCTCGAGGAAATTCACCGCCGCATTCCGGATTACCGGCTCGTCGAGAGCGACCCTCCGGTAATGCACGCAAGCCAGGTCCGAGGCTGCGCCCGGCTCCCCATCACCTTCACCCCCGAAAAGTAGCCGTGTCCGGTGGGGCGGGGCACTCTCGCCCCACCGGCACCTACGACAACTCTCCGGACCGACATTCCACAGCGGATAATGTGAGAGTGCTCACCGAACCGCCCCCGGGACGCGCCTGGGCCGACAACCCTTCCGGCCTGCTCATGGCCGGTCCAGACACATTCAGCCACAACGGTTTTCGAGGTCGACTCGCACCGCGAAGGCCGTGAACGCCCAATGCGACGTCGAACAGACAACAAATAACGAGTATCGTCCATGGTGTCGTCAAATCTGCATACGGACGCAGGGAATCCATGGAGGGCAGGAAAAGAGAATGGCTCGACGTAACAGCAACGTCCTGAGTGGGGACGTCGAAGAGGCGCGCGGGCAGATCCTCGAAGCCGCAGAATCGACCTTCCAGCATTTCGGCGTCGCGAAGACGACGATGGACGACATTGCGAAAGCCGCCGGAGTATCACGGCCCACGATCTACCGCTATTTCCGCGATCGCGACACACTCATCGCGGAACTCATCCGACTCCGCTCTCGGAAACTGTTCGTGAAGGGAACCAAATACGTTCTCGAGCGCGAACATTTCCGCGATCAAATCGTCGACGGGTTGATCTTCCTCGTCGATCGCGGCCGGAAGGATCCGCTCATCCGGCTGATCGTCAGCCCGGAACACATGGATCTCGCCGCCGCCGTCGTAGGCACCTCCCGGCTTGCCAGCAATCTGACCCTCGAAATGTGGGGGCCGATCCTCGATCGCGCCCGCGAACGCGGCGAGATGCGAGCAGACCTGTCCAACGAGGACGCCTGCGAATGGCTCGCCCTGGTTCAACTGATCCTCGTCGGCCGCTTGGACTTCGAGGACCCGGAGGACCCGTCCCACCGTCGACTGCTGGAACGATTCCTGCTTCCCGCGTTCCTCCCGCCAGGTGAGGCATAGGTCGGAAGTGAACGACGAAGGCACCGCAATCAGCCACTCGAGGCCCAGAAACCGGCTTCCACCAGGAACTTCTATCCAACTCGCCGAGCATGAAACTCATTATCGGGCGGAGTTTGTAGATTGCCTGGTGAGAGGCGGTTTGGGGATCTGGATGTGGCAGCGCTCCCGTCTCTCACCGGAATCGCCATCGAAACTTTTCGGGTACCCCTGGGTTTACGCCATTCGGGTGGAAGATGTCGTCGATCGCGGAAACCGTGCGTCTTGGTCGAGTTGGCTGTAAGCGCGAGCCTCGCCCGGTGATGCGGCTCATGTCCGAAACCAGGAGCGTCTGTTAATCGCTGGAAGGCAGCGGTTTGGCTTCCTTCACCCGGAGCGGGATCCGACCATCCGCGAGGGTGCCGGCACCGGCCTTGGTCACGAGAATTTCGAAACTTGAATCTGCTTGCGTTGTATATCTTTTCCCGATTTTGTTGCCGGTGTCGAGTCCGTCGGCGATCGGCTGACGGGTCGCTGCGGCATCGGTCACCGGGACCATCTGCAGGCCACCGCAAGTCAATTCGATCGGCTCGGCCGCCGGCGCCTACCGCGGATCAACCGTGCCGGACTCATCGCCTTCGTCATGATTCTGATGTTCGCCCAGGACGTCATCGGTGAGTTGATCACCCTGGTGCAGGGCGTGGACCGCTATCTGTAGGTCGGTGGCGGCATCTCCTTGTGGCCGGGCACGGACTATCAGTTCCCGCTCTACGAGGGACTCGGCTGGGGCTGCGGCATGGTGGGATTGAGCGCCGTCATTTATTGCTTCCGCAACTCCGGCGGCGAGATGATCACCGATCGCGGCCTCGATCGACTGAAGATCCGACGTGGGCGCACCCTTGTGCGCGTGCTCGCGCTGGGCGCGGTCTTCAATCTGGCGATGCTCGTGTTCATGGTGGGTTTCGGCGCGATCAACCAGCATGCCGACACCACACAGCCGACAGTGCCGAGCTACCTGCAGAACGGCATGTGCGGGCTGGGCGGCAACCCTCCATGCGTCAGGGACTGGTAATCGACCACAGCGACTTCAACCGCTGCGACGCCTGAGCCGGACGGCCGATCGGTGCCGACGCCTCACCGCGATCGGCCGACCCGGTCGCGGTGAGGCGGCAGGCACCCGCGCTCAGTCCATCTCCTCCAGCACCCGGCGCAAGACCTTGCCGGTGGCATTGCGCGGCAGTTCGTCCAGGACGACCACATCGCGGGGAACCTTGTAGCGCGCCAGGTTCG
>NZ_LZML01000048.1:0-12683 GCF_001665695.1 Nocardia sp. 852002-51101_SCH5132738
CCACCCCCGCACTGACCGCCTGATCGAACAGGATCACGCGGAAATCACCCCGATACACCACCCGCTTGGACTTGACCCAGCGATGACGCGGGTGTGCCGGTCCCTGGCGACGACTAAAAATCTGGGCAGGAACCAGGGCGAACCGCCACGTTTGTGCGCGCGGTTACGCCGCAGTGTCTCGATCGTGGGACGGATGCGCCGATGCTTGGCGCTGAATGCGAGCACCCTCCTCTGCATTGCGCAGCAAGAAACGACGCAGATGCCTGAAGGACGGCACTGACGAGCCCTGATCGCGGGACCTGCGATCCCGGATATGCCACCGATCGCTCAGTGGTGACCGACCATTCGCAGGCACAGTCGGCTGTAGTGGTCGCCGACTCTCTCTGGCGTCCAGGTGCCGTCCTCGTGGTACCAGCGTGCGATATCGATTCCCAAGGACAGGATTGCGCGTGCTGTCATAGCAGAGTCGAGCACCTGGAATGCGCCGGACAGCTGGCCCGCGGTGACGATGGTGTTGATCGTGCGCTCGATGTCGCGTCGAAGGCCGGCGATCTGCTCGGCATGTTTGGGTTCCAGCGCGCCGATCTCGTATTGCAGTACCCGAGCGTGGACGTGATAGCGGGCGTGCCAGATCGCGAATTCCCTGACCACTTCCCGAAGCTGATCCATCGGTGCCTCGAACCGGGCCGTGGTATCGCAGACGATCCGGTGGATGTCGGTGTGACCGCCGAGCGAAAGCTGGAACAGCAGTTCCTCTTTCGTTCGGAAGTGGGTGTAGACCGCGTTCGGGCTCATGCCCATGGCTTCGGCGAGATCACGAGTGCTCGTGCCGTGGAAACCGCGAGCGGCGAACGAGGTGAGCGCGGCATCGAGAAGGCGGGCACGAGTGTTGCGACCACGGACGTTCCCGCGGGTGTCGAGCGCGCGAGGCGTGTCCTGAGTCACAGTCACCGGTTCCTTTCCGGGTATTGACGCGATGACGCTGCCCGATGTTACATCTGGATCATCAGTTTCCGAGCGACTGCTCGGAAAGTTGTGGATGTGGTTGTCCCGTCCTGAGAGAATCCGAGGTTTCCGTGAGTCCAGATGATCGGATCGTCATCGTCGACCGTGCACGCACACCGATTACCGAACTCGGCGCAGTGACGATGTGCATCGACGGCGGCCAGGCGCCGGCAGCTCTGCTCCGTAGGGAGGGCTGAGATGCGGCGCACGATCTACGACCTCGATCACGAGGCGTTTCGTTCCTCTGTGCGGGCGTTTCTGCACAAGGAGGTGTGGCCGCACGCCGACGATTACATCGAGGACCGGGCGCTGCCCAGGCAGCTGTGGCGCGCCGCAGGTGAACAGGGCCTGCTCGGCCTGGACATTCCCGAGGAATACGGGGGATCGGCCGCCGGAGACTACCGCTACAACGCCGTGCTCTTGGAGGAGCTGGCCGGGGTCAACATGGCGTTGGCCTCGTCGCTGGCTATCCATTTCGACGTCGTGGCACCGTATCTGGTGCACCGGACCACCGAGGAGCAGCGTCGGCGCTGGCTGCCGGGGTTCGTGACAGGCGAGACGATCACCGCGATCGGGATGACCGAGCCGTCGGGCGGTTCGGATCTCGCGGCTCTCCGCACGACGGCCGAACCGCACGCTGACGGTTGGATCCTGAACGGCTCGAAGACGTTCATCACCAACGGCTACTCCGCAGACCTCGTCGTCGTGGCAGCACGGACCAAGCCGGGCTCACGGGCCGACGGGATCAGCTTGTTCGGTGTCGAAGCGTCGATGCCCGGATTCTCGCGCGGGCGCAAACTCGACAAGGTCGGTCAACCCGAAGCCGACACCGCGGAACTGTTCTTCGACAACGTCGTCGTGCCCGCCGCCAACCTCATCGGCGAGGTCGACGGAGGGTTCC
Organism: Nocardia sp. 852002-51101_SCH5132738; assembly: GCF_001665695.1. Lineage (NCBI taxonomy): Bacteria > Bacillati > Actinomycetota > Actinomycetes > Mycobacteriales > Nocardiaceae > Nocardia > Nocardia sp. 852002-51101_SCH5132738. Next base: position 1,907 of record NZ_LZML01000048.1, read on the forward strand.
GGCACATGATGCACGGGCTGGCACAGGAGCGGATCGGAGCCGCGGTCACGAACCTCGCACATGCCGCCCAAATTCTCGGTGAGACCATCGAATACGTCTCGCAGCGAAAAGCTTTCGGCACCCCGGTCGGCAGCTTCCAGCACAACAAGTTCCTGCTCGCGGACCTGACCACGCGCATCGACGTCACACAGGCCTACGTCGACGCCTGCGTCCTGGCCCACGCAGACGGACGACTGACCGGACCCGACGCCGCCAAGGCCAAGTGGTGGACCGCGCAGGTCCAGAACGAGGTGATCGACCACTGCCTGCAGCTGCATGGCGGATACGGCTACATGAACGAGGTGCGTGTCGCGCGAGCCTGGCGCGACGCCAGGGTCACCAAGATCTGGGCCGGCTCCAACGAAATCATGAAGGAAATCATCGGCCGCGATCTCGGCCTGTAAAGCATTTCGAGACAAAGGACATCGAACCCCCATGAGCAGAACGACATTCGACTACGGTGGCCGCACCGCCATCGTCACCGGAGCCGCTCGAGGCATCGGCCTTTACATCACCGGCACAGTTCTTCCCGTCGACGGCGGGATGTCGATGTGATGCAGCAGCAGCGATTCGAAGGCCGCGTCGCGGTAGTGACCGGTGCCAGCCGCGGCATCGGACTTGCCGTCGCACGCCGCATCATCGAGGAAGGCGGGCAGGTCTGCATCACCGGGCGGCGCACCGAGGGCCTGCAGACCGCAGTCGAGTCACTCGGCGGCACCGACAACGCGATGTTCGTCGCGGGCCACGCCGACGACGACGAGCACCAGGAGGACGTCATCGACGCGGTCCATCGCACCTTCGGGCGTCTCGACATCCTGGTCAACAACACCGGGATCAACCCGCTCTACGGTCCGATGATCGATTCGGACTCCGCGGCCGCACAGAAGCTCTTCGCGGTCAACGTCCTCGCGGGTCTGGAATGGGTGCGGAAGGCACTCGCGGCCGGCTTCGGTTCCACCGCTTCGGGGGCCGTAGTCAATATCGCCTCGGTCGCCGGACTACGGCCCGCACACAACATCGGGCTCTACGGCGCCAGCAAAGCTGCGCTGCTGCACGCCACCGCCCAGCTCGCCCTCGAATTGGCACCCGCCGTGCGCGTCAACGCGGTCGCCCCAGCGGTGATCAGGACACGGTTCGCCGGCCCGCTGTTCGAGGGCAAGGAAGGCGAACTGACCGCGCTCTACCCGCTGGGCCGCCTCGGCGACCCCGACGACGTCGCTCATGCGGTCGCCTACTTGGCCTCCGATCAGGCTGCATGGATCACCGGCCAGGTCCTGACCGTCGACGGTGGCCTGACCCTCGGTGGGGGCGTGTAACCACCACCGAGCGGCCGAAAGGCGTTTTCCGGGTTCCCGACGATGTCGGGTTCATCGAGCTCTGACCGCACACAGCAATGGGGCCGGGAACAATCCCCGGCCCCATTTCGATCGGTCGTCGGTGCAGTGCTGTATGGCCGTCTACCAGTGGTTGATGTGCAGAACTGTATCGAGCGGGGCGCGTTTGGCGGGCTTGAAGTCGGTGCCCTTCGTGTAGGCGACGGGCAGGAGCACTCCCTGCCGGACATTCACCGGAATCCCCAGCGCCGCGGCGATCTCGCGCTCGTAGTCCAGGTGCAAGGTCGTCCACGCCGAGCCCAAGCCGCGCACACGCAGCGCCAGAGCGAAGTTCCATGCCGCCGGGAGCAGCGAGCCCCACGACTGCGCCTGGTTTCCCGCCGGGAGCTCCCCGCCGGGCACGTGGATCGCGCCGATCACCAGCGCCGGCACCTGCTCCAGGATCTCGGCGAGGTACGTGGCACTGGATGCGACCTTCTCAGCGGTCTCGAGGTCCTTGGGCGGCTTGGCAGCCCGCGCAGCGGCACCGGCCTCCGCGTACGCGGAGTAGGACTTGCGGTAGTACTCGGCGACGATTCGCTTGGGTTCGGGATCGGTCAGGACGATCCAGTGCCACCCTTGCGCGTTGCTGCCCGACGGTGCCTGCAGCGCCACCTCCAGCGCTTCGGTGATCACCTCCAGCGGCACGGGCCGCTCCAGATCGAGGCGCTTGCGCACCGACCGAGTCGTGGTCAGTACCTCATCGGCAGACAGATCCAGGTGCTCGAATGTTTCCGCCATTGCTGGCTTCCTCCTAAGTCGGTGTCAGCGCCCAGCGAGACACAGTCTGCGGCGCTTCTGTCGAAGAATGCGAAGATCCCCTCGCGGGCCTTGTCAGCGGATCACCTGGGGCAGAGCATGGATGCGCTCCTCGGCCTCGCCGATCACCGTGCGCACCACGTCCGCGACGGAGCTGATGTCGTGGATGAGGCCCTGGCTCTGACCGGCCCACCAGATGCCGCCCTCGACGTTGCCCTTTCCGTAGACCTCAGTGCGGCCGCGCACCCCTGATGCGAGCTCCGCGACGTCGTCGAAGACGGCGCCGGGCCGCGCCCCTATCTCGGCGACCTTCTCGGAAACGCTGTTACGGGCCACCCGCGCGGTGTTGCGGAATTCGCGGAACAGCAGGACGGTGTCGCGTTCGGTGTTGCGGACGATCTGCTGCTTAGCGTTGTCGTGGATCGGCGCCTCGGTCGTCGCCATGAATCGCGTGCCCATGTTCGCGGCACACGCTCCCAGGGCCAACGCCGCGGCCAGGCCTGCGCCCGTGGCGATCCCGCCGGAGGCGATGACGGGAACCCTGAGAGCGCGGGTCGCCGCGGGAATGAGGATAAGTCCGGGAACATCGTCCTCACCCGGATGTCCCGCGCATTCGAAGCCGTCGATGCTGATCGCGTCGACACCCTTGCGCTCCGCCGACAGCGCGTGCCGCACCGAGGTCGCCTTGTGGATCACCTTCACACCCGCCGCCTGGAAGTCCGGGAGGTGCTGCGCCGGATCGGCACCGGCTGTTTCGACCACGGTGATCCCTGATTCGATGATCGCCGCGCGATACTCGTCGTACGGAATCGGGTTGATCGTCGGCAGCATCGTCAGGTTCACGCCGAACTTCCCATCGGTGAGCTCGCGAGTCCGTGCGATCTCGTGTACGAGAGCCTCCGGCGTCGGCTGGGTGTGCGCAGTGAGGAAGCCCAATGCTCCCGCATTCGCGACTGCCGAGATCAACTCGGCGACGCCGAGTCCCGTCATTCCTCCGCACACGAGTGGGTGTTCCACGCCGAACATGCGCGTGAATTCGGTTTCGATCATGAGGCGCTTCTTCTTTCGATCAGAGTTGGTCCCCGCCGCTCAGTGGGTCGGAGTTCGTTCGAGAAGGTTCGATTCCCCGTCACCCCTGGGCGATCCACTGCTCGTAGTAGGCGGGCATCGCGGATGCACGGGAAGTGAACTCGGGCGACCGCTTTCCCAAGAATGCTGCAACGCCCTCCTTCGCATCGCCGATGCTCGCCCAGAACAGCGCGAGCGACTCGATACGGTGCGCGTCGACCGGGTGCGAGAGGGCTCCGTTGCGGCGCAGCATCTGCTTGGCCTGGGCCACCGCGACCGGAGACCGGTTCCGCGTCCAGGCGTTCGCGACCTCGACGGCGCGGGCCAGCAGGTCGTCCGGCTCCCCCACCTCATCCGCCAACCCGACCCGCAACGCCGCGGCGGCATCGAGGATGTCCGCGCGGAGCACGAGATCCAGTGCGACCGACTGGCCGACGATCCGCTCCAGGAACCAGGTCGAGCACGCTTCCGGGGTCACGCCGATGCGGCCGAAGATCAGGCCCATCCGCCCCTGTGTCGAAAGGATCCGCCGATCCATAGCCAAGGTCATCGTGGCGCCGACACCCACCGCAGCGCCGTTGACGGCGGCGATGACAGGCTTGCGGCAGTCGTGGATGGCCAGCGTGACCCTGCCGCCGGGATCGCGGACGCGGGCGACCTCCGGATCGTCCAGGTCCTGCAGCTCGGCGAGGCCGGGACTCTTCGATTCGTCGAGCCCGAACACGTTCCCGTCTCCACTCAGGTCCATCCCTGCGCTGAACCCGCGACCCGCGCCCGTGACGATCACCGCACGGACGGCATCGTCGTCGTTGACCTCGCGGAAGGTTCGCTCCAGTTCATCGCCCATCGTCACGACGAAGGCGTTGAGATTGTCGGGCCGGTTCAGTGTGACGGTCAGGATGCCGTCGTCCACGTGCCGCGTGATGGTCTCGAACATGGTGGTACCTCGGTGATCTCGTTCGTGGATCGGGAATTTGTCGCGAAACCCTGGCTTCTTTCGTAGAAGCTAGCTAGACTCCGTCTGACTGTCAATAACGAAGTGAGGTGCATCGTGGACTGGCTCAGCCTGGACACTCAGAACTGCCCGGTGCAGCGCACGCTCGAGCTCGTCGGCGAGAAGTGGAGCCTGCTCCTCATCCGCGAAGCGATCAACGGCGTCCGGAGGTTCGACGACTTCCGGGACCATCTCGGCATGTCCGAGGCCGTCCTGTCCGACAGGCTCCGCAAACTGGTCGCCGCGGGCATCCTCGACACCCGCCCTTACCGGCCGGAGGGCGGCCGCACCCGCAACGAATACGTGCTCACGACCAAGGGCTGGGACCTCTGGCCGGTGATCGTCTCGCTCATGCAGTGGGGCGACAAGTACACCGCGGATCCCGAGGGGCCGTTCCTCGACGTCCGCCACGCCGACTGCGGCGCGCCGGTTCGCGTGGTCGTCGAATGCAGCGACAGTCACGAAGAAGTCGGCCGTAATCAGGTCGCCGTCAACCCGGGGCCATCGGCCCGCGAGCGCACGGCGGCCCGGAACCTGGAGTCACGATGATCGACGCAAGTCAGAACCTCGCCCCCGGCACCACGGACCTCCTCGTCCTGGCGACCGACTTCGACGACCGGGGCGGCTGGGTGCTCGACTCCCAGTTCCAGTCCCAGATGGGCGGCTCGTATCTTCTGGCCCACGGGCTCGGGACTCCCGTCGCCGATGCCTCGGCCTCCGTCGAGGTCCCGCACCCGGGCGAGTATCACGTCTGGGTGCGCGCCAAGGACTGGGTGCCTGCGCACCACCCGGGGCGCTTCACCGTCACTATCGACGGCCGCGCCTTGGAGACGGAGTTCGGTGCGAACGGCCAGGACTGGTCGTGGGAGCGCGCGGGCACCGTCCGTCTCCCCGCGGGTGCCGCGCGGATCGAACTCCACGATCTGACGGGCTTCGACGGGCGGTGTGACGCGATCTACCTCAGCCTCAGCGATGTCCCGCCTCCGGAGGGGAACAACTCCGTCACACGGGCGTGGCGCCGCCGCCTGCGCGGGCTGCCCGCCACGCCAGTAGACGCCGGCAAGTTCGACGTCATCGTCGTCGGCGGCGGAGTCACCGGTGCCGCAGGAACTCTCGCCGCGGCGCGCCTGGGGCTGCGCGTGGCCCTGATCCACGGCCGACCGGTGCTCGGCGGAAACGCGAGCGTCGAGATCGGGCTGACGCCGCGCGGGGAGACCGGTCCCCTGGTGCACGAGCTCACCGCGCGGCATCCCGACGGTGACCTGCTCGCCCGCGACGTACTCGACCGGGAGGCGAACGTCTCGGTGTTCACCGAGCACGAGGTCTTCGACGTCGTCGTCGACGGCCGGCGGGTCACCGCCGTCGACGCCCGCGACACCCATACCGGAGCGGAATGCCGGTTCACGGCGCCGATCGTGATCGACTGCAGCGGAACGGCGATCGTCGGCCTGCTGGCCGGAGCCCGCACCCTGTTCGGGAACGAATCCTCGGCCGAGTACGGCGAGCCGTCCGCGCCGGGCGAGCATCTCGACCAACACCACGGTCACACGGTCTTCTTCCGCACGCGGGAGTCCGACGGAGCCGTCGCGTTTCCCGACGTCCCTTGGGCGCAGGAGGTCGCCAAGGACTACGCGAATCTGAACGGGCAACTCATCAAGCCCGGTGAGGACAACGGCCCCGGCCCCGTCGCCGGGCGTTTCCGCACCCCGGATCCGGAGACCCGCCGCCGGATGCTGGTGCCCGCCACCCACTTCTGGGAGTACGGGCAGTGGCTGGATCCGTACACCCAGGGCGAGGAGATCCGCGACCACCTCCTGCGCGCGGTGTACGGCACCTTCGCCAACGTCAAGCAGATCGAGCCCGAGACCTACGCGAACCTCGCACTGGACTGGGTGGCCTTCGTCGCGGGGCAGGGCGAGTTCCGGCGTTACCTCGGCGACTACGTCATGACCGAGAACGATATCCGCGAACACCGGCACTTCGCGGACGTCGTCGTGCTGAACTCCGGCGCGTTCTGCCTGCACTATCCGATCGACGAGAACTACGACTTCCGGCTCCGGGACTGGAAATGGGACACCCGCGACGGGCTGCCCTTCGAGGTGCCGTTCCGGTGCCTGTACTCGGCAGACCTCGACAACGTCATGATGGCCGGCAAGCACATCAGCGTCACTCACATCGCCGGGTCGGTCACGAAATTCATGGGCAACGGCGCCCAGCACGCCATCGCCACAGCCGCCGCCGCGGCACTCTGCCTGAAGTACCGGGTGACGCCGCGACGACTCGCGACCGATCACATCGACGAGCTGCAACGAACGGTAGCGGGGCTCACGGAAGCTGGTCGGGGAGGAACCGATACGGCCTGCAAACCCTCTGAGAGGCTGGCGGGCTCGCGAACGCCTTGATCATCGAACGGTATGTGACCGACGACGGGGGACGGATCGCTAGAGCCGCGGAATTCCAGTGCCCCAACGGATCCGGACCCGTCCCACCGGCGGAGCGGTCCGCAGACACTGCTGACAACGCACTGGAGCACTCGAGGCGGCAATGGCAGCGCTCCGACCCTACAGAACAAGCCAAGATCGTCACGAGGGGCATGGACGACGCGGCTGCCGACGCCGGTCGACCTGATCCGCGCCGACGTCGCGCCCGATCATCAGGAGACCGATCGGGTGTCCCCGATGTTCGACCGGATCTTCGATGTCGACGCATTTCGGTATCACCTCGACGTCGGAGTGGGCAGCCCCTCGGACATGCCGAACTGCTTCAGCATCACCTGCCGTGATCTACCCGAAATCCATTGCCTATCACTGTTTTCCGCCCCTGACCGCCCAAACCACCTTCAGACGGCCGGCCCGGTCGGACCGGCTCATGACCGCGCTGACCGTGCCGCGCCACGGCTGAAGCTTCCGAACCACGTGAGAGGAATTTCATTCGATGTTGAGCACAATGCAGGACGAGCAGCTGTCACTCGCGACACTGCTGCGCTACGCCGCTACATTCCAGGGCGACAGTCACGTCTCCACCTGGACCGGGGACGGCCTACGCACCCAGACCTATCGCGAACTCGGCCAGGACGCGGCCCGGCTCGCCAATGCCCTGCGTTTCCTGGACATCGGTGTCGGTGACCGGGTCGGCACGTTCATGTGGAACAACAACGAGCACATGGCCGCCTACGCGGCAGTACCGGCCATGGGCGCGGTGCTGCACGCACTGAACATCCGGCTCTTCCCTGAGCAGTTGGTGTATGTGGCCAACCATGCGGAGGATCAGGTCGTCATCGTGGACGGCTCGCTGCTACCGACGTTCGCGCAGTACCTGCCGAACCTGACGACGGTCCGCCACGTCATCGTCGCCAACGGTGATGCCGCCACGCTGGAGTCTCCCGAGGGCGTCACCGTGCACTCCTACCGGGAGCTGCTCGACGCCCAGCCCGACACTTACGACTACCCGGTCATCGACGAACGTTCCGCCGCCGGCATGTGCTACACCTCGGGCACCACCGGCGACCCCAAGGGTGTCGTCTACTCACACCGCTCGAACTGGTTGCACGCCACGCAGGTGATCTCGCCCAACGGCATGGGCTTCACCGCGAGCGACACCATACTGGCCATAGTTCCGTTGTTCCATGCCAATGCCTGGGGCATCCCGTATACCGCGCTCATGTCGGGCGCGAATGTCCTGATGCCCGACCGCTTCCTACAGCCGGCGCCCCTGCTGCAGATGATGGCCGAGGCCAAGCCGACGTTCGCCGCCGCCGTGCCGACCATCTGGGGCGGCGTACTGGCCGGCCTGCAGGCACAGCCGCAGGACATCTCGCACCTGCGCACCTGTGTGGTCGGCGGCGCAGCCGTCCCACCGTCGATGATGCGGGCGTTCCAGGAGCGGCACGGCGTGACACTGCTGCACGCCTGGGGCATGACCGAGACCTCGCCACTGGGTTCGGTGGCGCACGCACCCGCCCACGCCGAGGGTGAGGAGGCCTGGAGCTACCGCTACACCCAAGGTCACTTCCCGGCCGGTGTGCAGGCGCGCCTGGTCGGCGATGACGGTTCGGTGCTGCCGAACGACGGAGAAGCCCTGGGCGAGTTGGAAGTTCGCGGCCCGTGGATCACCGGCGCCTACTACTCACCGTCGGGCGGCGAGGTCGATCCCGACAAGTTCCACGACGGCTGGCTGCGGACCGGCGACGTCGGCAAGATCAGCCCCAATGGCTATCTCACCCTGGTCGACCGCTCCAAAGACGTCATCAAGTCCGGCGGCGAATGGATTTCGTCGGTAGACCTGGAGAACGCCCTCATGGGTCACCCGGCGGTGGCAGAGGCCGCCGTCATCGGTGTCCCGGACGCGAAGTGGGACGAGCGCCCATTGGTCGCCGTCGTCCTGGTCGAGGGCGCCGAGGCCGAACCCGAAGAGCTGCGGGACTTCCTGGCCCCCAAGTTCGCCAGGTGGCAGGTGCCCGAGCACTGGTGCTTCATCGTCGAGGTCCCCAAGACCAGCGTCGGCAAGTTCGACAAGAAGCGCCTGCGCGCCCAGTACGCCGACGGCACCTTGAGCGCGGTCACCCTGAGCTGACATTCACCGGTCGGGTTCGAGGCCAACGGATCGACCGCGACGTCTGCGTGCTGCCTGCAGGACTATCCGACCGGGCAGCACGTTCGCGACGCCAAGTGCGATCCACTGTGCGAGGGCGCCACCGCGATCCAGTCGCAGGACTTCGTCTTCCGCAGACCACTCGCGTGGGTGCACCGAAACCACCTGGGCTGCAACCCGAAACAGCCCGCAACATCCACACCGCCCTCCACCGCGCACTCGTCGACACCGTCAACGTCTGGAAATACCACGACGACAACCTCGCCGACGACTCGAACCAACCCCGCATCACCCAGACACGGCGACCGGTCTGGACGCCCAACCACGCCACGAAGCGTACGAGGGCCGGCTCGGCTGAGCCCGGCGGAGGCGGCGGGATAAATGCTGACCGCCGTACAGAAGCGCCCGGTGCGCATCGCATCGCGCATCGCGGTCGCGGCGCAGGCGGTCAACAGCGTCTCGCCACCGGCAGTCGACGCGTTCATCAAACGGCGGTGGACCGCCCCGAAGAAGTGATCGGGTCGGTTACACGGAATGCCGAACGCATGACGGATCGCTCCCCGGTGACAGTTACGGGACTGCCTCGGATTCACACCATGTTCCCTGCACCGCCGACGACGTTACCGGGCTTATATCCGATTCAGGACGGCCCGGTCTTCAAAACGGTGCGAACGTCCACCAGAGGCGGGAACGATGCAGTCTTCGCAGCCCGGCCCAATGGCAGCCGCGACGACACTCTTGCCACCCAGTCCTGAGCCGCCACCTGCTCACCCACGATCCCCGCCGTCTTTGGAGGACACCAAGAAGCAACTTGTCGAACGAACTGAAAACTTCAGCACCGCACACAATTTCCTGGAAGCCCTTCAGGACTGGGACCACCTGGGCCGCGCCCAAGCGATCGCAATCCCAACCGTCCCATACTGTTTCAACTAATCCGCTGGTCACCACCGGTTCCGCCGTGTATCGCCCGAACCCAGTGCACGCCGACTCATCACGCTTTCCCGTGATGCCAAATCCAATGCCACGAATCTCGACAAAAGTTTAGGGCGGCCCTGAACCTGCTGGTTAGGACCGCCCTCTTAGTAGCGGGGACAGGATTTGAACCTGCGACCTCTGGGTTATGAGCCAACCAGCGACGGTCCCGGGTGTGTATTCATGTGCGTAACGTCCCTGTCTGCACAGGTCAGCAGGGCCGCAACGGTCCGTCCGGTCCGTCCGATCCCACCCCGTCCCGACGGTTACATCCCGTCGTGATGCCAAATTTGATGCCACGCCCCCAACGATGACCAGCGGTTTCCGGAAAGCGGCGAACGCATCCGCGCGGCCACCACGAACGCGACATCACCATCTTGGAGACACGCCGACACCCGCTGCAAATGTGATCCGGTGGGATTTTGCGCTGCCAACGGTTTCGACGCTGTGCGGCGAATCCGGCCCCCGCACTGCACCATGTCGCCCCGCCACCCAAACCGCCAGTTTTACAGACAAAGCTAATCCAGCTGTCAGGCAAGGAGTAGCACCACCCGGACCGGACCTGCCGGAGTGGTCGGTCTGTACTTCGTTGGGTTTCGTGGCGATGGGCGCGGCCTGCGTTCTCAGTTCCCGATCAGGAATAGGCCAACGGCCGACTCTGGTCTCCCAACTCCGGTACAGAATTCCGCGACGTCGTTGGCCTTCAGCTCGCTGACCGCAGCGGCAACCGCATGCGGGAGATCGGCAGGTTTGGGAGCAGCATTCACCATGTGATCATGACATCGGCCATGAGGCTGGCTCGCGGCTCCCATGTTTGACGGGAAGTGCCCCAAGATGTCACGCTCTTTGGCTGCAAGTCGCTAGCGGTCGATGGTTCCACCCTGCGAAACCCGAAACGGCCCGACGGTCAAGTCCAAGCGGGTGGTGTATCGGGGTGATTTCCGCGTGATCCTGTTCGATCAGGCGGTCAGTGCGGGGGTGG
>NZ_LZML01000049.1:0-94611 GCF_001665695.1 Nocardia sp. 852002-51101_SCH5132738
CCCCGCGCCGACCCGCGCCCCCCGCTCGATCCCCGCGCCGTTCACCCGCAACGCTCCGGTCCTGGCCCCGCTGGTCCGCAACGAACTGCTGTCGCGGCCCGGATCCGGCAAGGAGGTGCGGCAGTTCGGTTTCGACCTGAGCGGTCTGGACGCCGGCTACGAGGTCGGCGACAGCCTCGGCATATGGCCCTCGAACGGGGTTGCTGCCGTGCGGAATTGGCTGGCGGCGACCGGGCTCGACGGCGCCCGGCCGGTGGAGATCGACGGCCGCGACGTGCCGCTGGAATCGGCACTGCGCACGCATTTCGACATCACCAAGATCAGTGGCGATCTGCTGTCCTTCATCGCCGCCCGCAATCCCGGTCAGCAGTTGGCGAAACTGCTGCGCCGCGACAACCGCAACGAACTGGACCGCTATCTGTGGGATCGCCATGCCGTCGACGTCCTGCGCGACTTTCCCGTGCGGGCCGATCTGGTGGAGTGGCTCTCGGTGCTGAAAAAGCTGCAACCGCGGCAATATTCGATTTCGTCGAGCCCGCTGGTGAGTCCGCGCGAGGTACAGCTCACCGTCGGCGTGGTGCGCTACGGCGCGGCCGAGGACCCGCGCGGCGGAGTCTGCTCCACCTTCCTCGCCGACCGGGACGAAACCGGTGGCGTACCCGTATTCCTGCAGCGCGCACCGCATTTCCGGCCGCCGTTGGATCCGAACGCGCCGATGATCATGGTGGGCCCGGGCACCGGCATCGCGCCGTTCCGCGGCTTCCTGCACGAACGCCGCGCGCTGGGATGCCGCGGGCGCAACTGGTTGTTCTTCGGCGATCAGCACGCCCAGGACCACTTCTACTACCGCACCGAACTCGAGGACATGTTCCGCTCGGGCTTCCTCACCCGGCTCGACCTCGCCTTCTCGCGGGACCAGCGCGAACGGATCTACGTGCAGCACCGCATGATCGAGCACGGCGCGGAGCTGTGGGCGTGGTTGCGCGACGGCGCCCACCTGTACGTCTGCGGCGACGCCGCGCGCATGGCCCGCGACGTCGACGACGCCCTCCTGAAGATCGCCCGCATCCACGGCAACCTCGACGAGGATGCGGCGCTGGCCTTCAAGAAGCAGCTGACCGCGGAGAAGCGGTACGTGCGCGACGTGTACTGAGTGCGCTACGCGGCGACGATCGGCGGGTTGAGGCGCGCGAAATCCGGCAAGCGGTAGTAGGGGTAGTACGGATACGGCGGCGTCACGGCGCTGATCTTGTCCAGACGGGCCAGTTGCTCGGGGGCGAGCTGCCAGCCGACCGCGCCGAGGTTCTGACGCAGCTGTTCCTCGTTGCGGGCGCCGACGATGACCGTCGCGACGGTCGGGCGGGAGAGCAGCCAGTTCAGGGCGATCTGCGGGACGGATTTCCCGGTTTCGGCGGCGAGTTCGTCGAGGACGTCCACGACGTCGTAGAGCAGTTCGTCGTTCACCGGCGGTCCGGCCTCGGCGGTGCGGTGCAGCCGGCTGCCCGCCGGAAGTGGTTGTCCGCGCCGGATTTTGCCGGTCAGCCGGCCCCAGCCCAGCGGGCTCCACACCATCGCGCCGACGCCTTGATCACGGCCGAGCGGCATCAGCTCCCACTCGTAGTCGCGGCCGACGAGCGAGTAGTAGACCTGATGGGCGACGTATCGCGGATGACCGCCCCGGTCGGCCGCCGCCAGCGATTTCATGAGCTGCCAGCCCGCGAAATTCGAGGCGCCCAGGTAACGGATCTTCCCGGCGCGCACCAGATCAGCGAGGGTGTCGTGCACCTCCTCGACCGGCGTCGCGGCGTCGAAGGCGTGCAGCTGGAACAGATCGAGGTAGTCGGTGCCGAGCCGGCGCAGCGCGGTATCGACGGCCGTGATGAGCCGGGAACGTCCCGATCCCGCCTCGGCGGCTCCGGGCCCGGTGGGCAGGCCCGCCTTGGTGGACAGCAGAACTCGATCCCGGCGGCCGCGAATCGCCTGGCCCAGAATCTCTTCCGAGGCGCCGTCGGAGTACACGTCCGCGGTGTCGAACATCATGACGCCGGCCTCCAGCGCCACATCGACCATCCGGCGCGCCTGCTGGGCGTCGGTATCGCCCCACGCGCCGAACAGTTCACCGCGGCCACCGAAGGTGCCCGCCCCGAAGCTGAGAGCCGGAACGAGCAGACCCGAGGCACCCAGTCGACGATAGTCCATGATCAACCCCTAACGGAACTGAAGTTTCATTAATAGCGGGGACTATACACTCGATCGGACGCTAATGAAACTGGAGGACCGTTATGAGCTCGGACACCGCCGCACCCGGCTCGGTGCGCCCGGGGGGTCGCACGGCCCGCGTCCGTGAGTCCGTCCTGCGCGCGGCCGGGGATCTGCTGGCCGAACGCGGCTTCGCCGAACTCGACCTCGCCGAGGTGGCGGCCCGCGCGGAGGTCGGCAAGACCACCGTCTACCGCCGCTGGCGCACCCCGGCCGGGCTGGTGGCAGACCTGCTCACCGACATGGCGGAAACCTCACTGCCGCATGCCGACACCGGATCGCTGCGCGGCGACCTCACCGCCAATGCGCGCCTCGTCGCGCGCACCCTGACCGATCCACGTCAGGGGCCACTGTTCAAAGCACTTGTGGCCGCGGCCATCTGCGACCCCGAAACCACCGCGGCCCTGCACCGGTTCTACGACGTGCGGATCACCGAATGGGAGCCGTGCGTCGCGGCCGCGATGGAACGGGGCGAACTCGCCCCCGGAACCGATACGCGCGCAGTGGTTTCCGCGGTCTCCGCCCCGCTGTACTACCGCTTCCTGATCTCCGGCGACCCGATCGACGATGCGGTGGCGGTGACCGCCGCCGACGCCGCGGCGGCAGCGGCCACCGCAGGCCTGTTTCACCCGAAGTAGGTGTCCACACGCAGCTCATCAGTCGGCTCAGCATTCGTCGGGAGCAGGGTTCCCATCGCCGGGAATATGGAACCGGCATCGACCGCGGTAGTTGCCACACTTGGTGTGTTCGGACGGGTTCGGAATGTGTGTGCGGTGGCGTTCTGCGGGGGCAAGCGAGGATTGATGAGAGAGATACATCCCGATGTGCAGATCGCGCTCGACATGACGCGTGAACTGCGGAACCGAGTCGCCGATATGCGGGAACGAGCCGACGCGATCGTTGCGCGGCGACCTTCGCCCAGCGGCCTCGTCATCCCCGAGGTCGACGCACAGGGCCGGTTGACGGACCTGTACCTCGCTCCCGGCACCTGCGATCGCTTCGGTAACCAGGAGTTGGCCCACGAGATCATTGCGGCGATCAAGGAGAGTACCGAAGACGCTCGGCGGCAATATCACATCGCGATGAACGGTCCCGACCATGTCCCACGGCCGCTGCGGGAGGTCGTCGCCGAGTGGCGACGGTCCGACACCACTTCCCGCTGACGGTCCCCATTTCTGGGAAGGCGGAACAATAGGACTGGAAATACTGGCGGGAGGATCGGCCGAGTATGCCGAATTACATGGACCAGGACCCGGATGACCTGCGAAGGCGGGCCGAGGACCATGGTCGGCGTGCGAAGAAGCTCCGTGAATGGGGACAGATTCCACACGACTGGCTATCGGAATTCCCGTCCGGTTACGGCACGATTGCCGAGCCGGTGCGCGCCGCGCTACAGGACTATTACCAACGCCGCCACGACAACGCGGAACGCCTCGCGGACAACCACGACCGAGCCCGGGACAGGCTGATCGAAGCCGCGAATGCCTTGGAGCACACGGAGAATACCAGCGGTCACCGCATCAGAAATGCCGGAGCTCCGAGTTCGCCGCCGGGCGACGGGCCCAACTCCCACGGGCTCATCGGTTCGCCACCACCACCGCGGCCTGGAGTCCCCCCGAGTTCGCCCCAGCCGTCACCGCTGGACCGGACGCCGACCGGGATGCATTCCGGTCCGGCCGAATCGACCACCGATTCGGACGGCCACGCTTTCATCTCTTCGGCACACGATCCCGCGCCTACCGGACCGAGTTTTCGATCGGCGAACACGACAATCGAGGACGCGGCGCCGGAAGGGGTGCCCGTTTCCGCGTTGCCCGGCGCGTCCGAGTCGGGGCCGAGCCAGGTTGCGGAGTTCCGCGATACCGCTGCGCCGGCCGAAGGTTATTCCTACGCTCCGGTGCCGCCGGCCGGTCCGCAAGGATTCGGATGGGCTCCCGGCGCGCCCCCTGGGCCGGCAGGCTCGGGTCCAGGGGTAGGCCCGCTCGGATCGGGCGCGACGCCATCCCTTCCACGCCCGCTCGCACCGGGCACCTTCGCTTCGGTAGCGCATGCGCCGGAGCGACGGCGCGCACTCCCACCCCTCGTGGTGGGCGACCCCGAGGACGATCTCGGCCTGGCCCGTACCCTCCTGTCCGCGATCCTGGCGGCCGTAGGGACCTCGACTCCCGACGTGAACTGGGCAGTCGCTGTCCTGCGTACACCGAACGGCGCTGTGGTCATGCTGACATCCAGCGAGGGGCGCGGGTGGCTGCCCGCCGGACTGCACCTTCCATCGGAAGTCGTTTCACCCTGGCAGTTGGCCGAGGTGTTCGGCGTATCCGGGCAGATCCAGATCGCACTCCTCGAAGACGTTCCCGATTCCGCCACAAGGCTGGTGAACTTCGCTCGATTAGCCGCTTCCCGGACCGGAGTGCGGCTCAGCGCGCTGGCGTCATCGGCGATGATCTCGAGCGAGATCATCGCCGATCTCGATGCCCACGTCGCCACGGAGGGCTTCATCGCCCCCGCTGAGGCCTGTGTCGATCTGTCGGTGCCCGGCCCGGGCTTGGTCGATCGGCTGGCGCTGACCGGGGCGGATTGGCTGAAGGCGCAAGCGGAAACGATCAGCGACCGGGATATCAGGGCGAGGTGTATCGAATTGGCCCGCATTGCGGACGAACGCCTGCGGTCCGTCTCCCCCGCCACCGATTCACAGGTCGCGACACGTCGCACTCGTCGAGCGCGGTTGCTGACCATCCTGGGGTCGGGGCCGCTGATCGAGCCCTATCCGGGGCGCCCGATCGGCGTATCCGCTGCCACGCCGAGCGGAGACCGGATGCGTGCGAAGGGTGCTGCAAGCGTCCTCGCCGGTGACACCGCTTCGGGCACCTCATCTGTCGCGGTATTGGAGCGACGTGCGGACGAATTGCTGGCACTGGCCGGCAGCCCGGCACCAGATCGTCAGACGCTGCGCGATGCGCTGTACGTGTATGGGGAAGTCGAAGCGAGTCCCCTGGTAGCCACCTTGCGGTTCGGCGCCGGCCCTTCCGCCGCAGTGGTGACGGCGGATTCGGCGGCTCCGGTTCCAGCGGTGGTGAACGGTTCGGCGGCGCCGGATAGTGCCGGCAGCCTGAGGAGGGCCTGATGGGCGACAAAGACGCAGATAAAGTCATCAGCGACATCGAGGATCGGGACAATTTCGGCGGCTGGGGTCCCTGGCAGGACGACCATCACTTCCAGGGTGACGAAGTGAAGAACACCCTGGAAGAAATCAATGGGCTGAGCGATGCCGACCTGAAGAAAGTCTTCGACAAACTGAGCATGGCTATGTCGAACGGCTATGTGGAATCACCGCTGACGCGACTGGCGAAAGATGCGAAAGATCAGGGATTCGATCCCAAGTATGCCACTCTGGTGGCCTCCCTGAGTAAACCGGACCCGCAGGCTGTACTGGATGCGCGGAAAACCGAGAACGAGGCGAAGGAAAAGGTCACCTTCCGGGACGGATGGGGCTGGGAGACGAGGGATGAGAAAAATCATCTCGAGTGGGTGGACCTCTACGTCCCGAAGGGCGCCAGCGACTCGTTGACGGCATTGATCGGGGATACGCAGTTCACAATGCAGTGGGGATTCGACACCCTCGGCGCGCATGAGGCGAAGGACGCACCTCCGTTCAGCAAGATCCTCGATTCGGATCCGAATGTGAAAGAAGTCGACGGCTGGTCCCAGATCAAGGACGATCATGAGAAGATCGTGAAGCAGCTGACCGATCGACAGCATGACCAAGAGGCAAAGCTCAACGGTGTCAACCTCGATACCCTCGATACCAAGATTTTGGGGAAAAAAGTCTTCACCGACTTGAAGACGGTGAAAGACAATCTCAACGACCAACTGAAAATCGATTACCTCCCGGCGGACAACAAAGCGCCCGGCCCGTACTCCACCCGGGATGGTGACGACATAAACTACTATTCCGGTGATCCGCAGCATCCCATCAAGACCACTGTCTACCAGAAGTCCAGTGATGGCAATTTCTATCTGACCGCTCAGGCTGAGCAGATGTTCTACGTCTCCGCGATTCACGCGGCAGTCGACGATTGGCACGAAAAATACAAGGCCGCCATCAAGGATTACAGCGACAAGGCTGCGAAGGTCGACGGTGGCGACGACAACGGCGGCAACAACAACGGAGGCAAGAAAGACGGGGGTAACGACAACGGAGGTAACAACAACGGGGGCAACAACAACGGCGGTAACAACAATGGAGGCAACAACAACGGCGGTACTACGACCACCGGGCAGGATGCTCTGAACGGTCAGGGGAACGATCAACCCCAGAACTTCTCGGATCTGTTTCCCGCCGGTCTCACCGATGGAACCGCGACCGATCCGTCGGCGACCGGCGACGGCACGACAACCGACGCGACCGGCACCGACACAACCGGCACCGATGCAACCGGCACCGACGGCACACAGACCTCGACAACCGAGCCCGCATCATGGCTCAACCAAGCCATTGACGACATCAAGAACAGCGCCACCGCTGCGCCGGCGGCTGCCACATCGGCACAAAACTCCGCCCAACCGGTCAATCCCCTGTTGAACATGATGCCCGGACTGGGTTCAGCACTCGGGGGAATGGGCCAGGGCAACGGGCCGTTCGGGAGCGGTGTCGGAAACTCGGGAGGCGTCGGAAACCCGGACGGCACTTCTGGTTCACGTTTCGGCAGGCAAGGACAGCAGCCTCCGAGTGCACCGTTCGTGCAGCCTGCGGCGGCCACGAGTAGCCAACCCCTGACCGGGTTCCAACCCGGCGTGGTGTCCGCGTCGGCTACTTCGCCCGGACCCGTTCCCGCGAACAGCCATTCGATGGTCGACATGAAGCTGCCGGATGGCAGCGCGCAGAAGGTCTCCGCTGTCGTGGCCGACGTCGTGAACAAGGAAATGAACAATCCGAACGGCTGTAACGCCGACGGCGCCTACGGCAACGCACTCGGCCAGTTGACACAGATCGACCCCTCAGCGGCGCACACGGGCGACATCGTGCGGTGGGGCAACCACAGTGCGGTCATCGTGCGGGAAGGCCCGGACAACGCGTATATGGTCGTCGACGGTCAGATGAAACCGCTCAACTTGATGACGCAAGGGTCACTGACGGACTACACGTTCTTCCATCCCTCCGGCGCAGACCCGAGTGATGCCGGGCAGAGTCAACGGAATACCGCGCAATCCGTCGCGGCGACGACAGCGACGGGCCCAGGCGTCAGCGCCGAGCAGAGCCGGCAAATATGACCGATGCCCTGGTCCGAAGTGCCGGAGATTTTCTCGTCGACGTCGCACAGCGCATGGCGCCGGATTGCGCGGCAGACGTCCTGCGCACTGCCCTGCGAAGTGCGTGTGCGGGACGCCTGAACGCGCGCGGACCCGACGGCAGACGTGCCAGTCAACTGACCAGCACCGGAATGCCCTTCGAAATCAGCCTTACCGGAGGACGAGGGGCACGAACTCCCGCCGTTCGTTACGGCACCGAGATCATTCCGCCGGGCCGAGGCAACTCGGCCAGGTTCATCGCGCTGTCGGCCGCAATCAGAGAGCTGGCCGCGCTGCTGCCCGTCGCCGACAGGTCGGTTGTCGAAACGATCGAAACCTTTCTCGAGGCGATCTATCCCCTCAGCCTGCGGCAGTCGGCGCGCAAACCGCTGTGGACATGGCTGGGGGTGGTCCATCACGCTGCATTGCCACATCGGCTGGCGGGTTTGAAGGTTTACGGCACCCCCAACGCCTCACCGGGAGCCTTCGAGCGACTTTGTCGGGCCTGGCCCGGTTTCGAGGAAGTGCTCACTCTGCCCGACGACGAAAAGTACTTCGCTCCCATCTTCGTTGCGATCGAAATCGACGCACTCGGCGAGGTCACTGAGAAGGCCTACCTGCGCCCTCGCTGTCGCGATGTCGTCCTGCCCATGAAGCTCGTGCGAAGTTTCGGCGATCCGGCCTGGGAGGTGCTGAGAGAGTTGGTCGAGTGCGGTGTGGACGCCGCCGGACTTTACAAGAACGACTTCATCGCATGTCGTGCCCGGCGCGGCGACAGAACTACCTTCACGCTGTCGTTCTGTCCGCGACGAGGTGAGAACATCGACGAACTCGCGTCCGAGCTCGCAGCACGGCACCACGGCACCCTGGACGCGATAGATGCGATGACCCACGCCGCGAAAACCACCCACGCCACCGTGACGTTCTCCGTTCTCGGCCTGGGGTTTTCGCCCGAATCCGGGATCGACAAGTTCACCGTGTACGGCACGCCGACCTGGGATCTGCCAGAACGCGGAATGCGCCTGCCGGTCTGATGCGCCGATCGGCGCTCAGGCCGGCCGGTACGGGTCGCGGCCGGTCAGGCCGAGCAGGCGCTCCCAGTCCGACGCATCGGCCGGGACCTCGATCACCGGGCCGAACAGACCCGGAACGCCTTCGCGCGGCGTATCGCGAAACTGCTCGAGCAGCACCGCCACATCCTTGTCGGCGGGCTCGAAGCGGCGGCCGGTGGCGCGGGCCAGATCCCAGCTGTGCATCACGACCTCGTTCAGGGCGAATCCGGCCATCGCGGGCGCGGGGGCGGTGACGCCGCCGACCTCGGTATCGCCCTCCCAGGCGGCCGGGTCGCGCCACGCCTCGGCGAGGGCTTTCAACTGCGTGGTGATCAACTCGCCCCAACCGCCGGGCAGGTCGGCGTCCGGCGCCTGCTCCGGCGGTGCGGAACGGCCGATGCCCTCCTTGGTGGCGCCCTGCCGGAACGCCTCGCTGAAGCCGATGGTGTGGAACAGCAGATCTCGCACGGTGACGCCCGGGCTCGGGGTCGCCGCGGGCAGATCCTCCGCGCCGATGCCGCTGACGATCTCGACCATCGCATCGGTGGCGCTCTCCAGATCGAAGTGGGGTGTCGCCATGTGATCCTCCTCCGAATACGGCCTGTACCGGCACAGGCACCCACAGAAGGGACGGGGCGAGCCGCCGGAATTCATCGGTGACAGCACGCGAGCGGGTTGCCAGCCGGAGCGGGTGAGGGCATCCTCGACAGTGCCGGATCGCCGTATCCGACATGTCGGACCCCCAGCGGAAGGGAGCAACCGATGACCGATCCCACCATCGACACCACCTCCGTGGACATGGTTCCGGAGGCCGATCAGCTGGAGCAGAGCCTCGAGGTCGCTCCGGAGGAATCCGAAGTCGATCTGCCCGTGGCCACGGCCGAACGCGAAGCCGCCGAGGCCGACCTCATCGAGCAGTCGATTCCCGTGCCGCTCGACGACGAATACGACGAGCCCGAGGCCGAATACTGACCTATTCGATGCCGGCGCGCACCGCGGCATGCAACTCGCGCAGGCTGGATCGCTCGGTCGCGACCTCCAGCACGCGAATGCCGTGGGCGTGCCCGGTCAGTTCCACCGCCAGCTCGGCCGGATCGACCTGCCGATGCGGAATCCGGTAGGCGGCGCACAGCGCTGCCAGATCCATCCCGTGCGGAGTGCCGAAAATGCGCTCGAAGACGCCGGCGTACTGCGGATCACCCTGTTCGAGCAGTTCGAAGATGCCGCCGCCGTCGTCGTTGGCGACCACGATAGTGAGATCCGCCGGACGCGGCTCCCCCGGGCCGATCAGCAGGCCGGAGGCATCGTGCAGGAAGGTCAGGTCGCCGATCAGCGCGAAGGTCCGGCCGGGATGACTCAACGCCGCGCCGACCGCGCTCGACACCGTGCCGTCGATACCGGCCACACCGCGGTTGGACAGCACCTTCACCCCGGGATGGGGATGCGACACCAGCGCCGCGTCCCGCACCGGATTCGAGGCGCCGAGCAGTAGCTGGTCTCCCTCGCGCAGGGCGTCCATCACCACGGAGGCCACATGCAGGCCGGTCGGCTTGGGATGGCGGGCCAGTTCGGTCCGGATCGCGCGGCAGGCCATCGCGTCGAGTTCGCGGCACTGCTCGAGCCATTCCGGACGCGGCGCCCCGGAGGTGACCGCGCGGGTGCCGGTGCCGACGACATTGCCGGAGACATCGGGCCAGCGCGGGCCGGTGGTCAGGGCGAAGACGGTGACATCCGGATCGGCCAGCACCTTCGACACCTGCCGATGCAGCGTGGGACGGCCGGTGATGATCGCCTGCCGCGGCTTCAGCAACGGCAGCGCCAGCGGATGCAGGGCCGGGCCGGGCATCGCGGCGGTGGGCTCGGCGACCGTGGGCAGCTGCGCCAGCTCGGCGCGATAGCCCGCGCCGTGACCGGAGATGACGACGGTATCGGGCGTCAGATCGATCTCCAGCGGGACGTCCAGGGTCGCGTACTGGGTCTCGGTCCACGGCGCGTCACCGATGCGTCCGGCCGGAATCGGCTCGCCCGCAACGGCATCGGGGACCAGCGGTTCCCGCAGCGGGATGTCGAAGTGCACGGGCCCGGCGTTGCCGGACCGGGTGCCGCGCGCGGCGGCCAGGACGCGGCAGACCGCGGCCCGCCACACGCTGTTCTGGCTGCGGTAATCCGGTTCCTCCTCGGCCAGGCCCAGGCTGATCGCGGCACGCACCTGACTACCGAACAGGCCGAACTGCTCGACGGTCTGATTGGCGCCGCTGCCCAGCATCTCGTAGGGACGGTTGGCGCTGAGCACGATCAGCGGCTGCCGGGCGTAGTTCGCCTCCAGCACCGCGGGCCCGAGGTTGGCCACCGCGGTTCCCGAGGTCATCACCACCGGCACGGGGGCCCCGGTGGACACCGCCATGCCGACCGCGAGGAATCCGGCGGTCCGCTCGTCGATGCGCATATGCAGTCGCAGCCGCCCCGCCGCATCGGCCGCCTGCAGCGCGAAGGCCAGCGGCGCGTTGCGCGAGCCCGGGCACAGTACGACATCGCGCACACCCCCGCGCACCAGCTCGTCCACCACGACCTGGGCCTGTGCTGTCGATGGATTCACACTCTCAGACTGTCAGACCTTCCGGCCGGAGGGGACGTCGACCCGCTCACACCCCGTTCATCGAGTTAGGTTTTGCTAACCCAATCTCCAGGCCGAGCGGTTCGGGAAGTCGACGCCGGGCTGATCGAGCCGGCCGCGGGCCCCCGCCGTTCGGCATCCGGGGATCACACTCCATCCGGATGCCCAACGACGGGGTCGCAGAACCGCAACTCAGCCGGCGTGCCGCTGGACCAGGTCGCCGACGCGCGGGAGCGCCTCGACCACATGCTTTTTCGCCGACGAACGCAGCGACGAGTACGCCTTCTTCAGCGCCGGACGCGACGAGGCCTCGGCACGAGCGTCGGTCACCGCGAGCAGCGACTCGGCAACCTCGTCGGAGTTGGCGACCAGCAGATCGGCAAACGAGCCGCTACCCGCCGCCTGGTACTGAGCCCAGTACGGTTCCAGTCGCTCGACGAACTTGGGTGCGAACGACTCCAGCGCGTCCGAGACGATGGTCGGGCTGACCTTCTTCACCGCGGCGTAGCCGCCCTTCACGGCCAGGCCCGATGCACCCCCCTTATCCGACACCTCCGCATCCAGAACCTCCTGGGCGTCGGCCAGGAAGGCCGGGCGTTTGGCGTCATCGAGCAGGGATTCAGACAGTGCTGCAACCACTTTCAGGTTCCTCCGGATAGTTTTTCGATGAGCGAGCGCGGGTAACTATACGCATCGGACGCACCGGACACACCGTCCTCTCGCCGACTACGGCTGCCAGGGCAGCAACTGCACCATGAGCCCTTCACAATCGGCGAGCAACGTTTCGGATTCGTCGCGCAGTCGCGCGGAGACGAAAGTCTTGCGCCCCTCCACCCGATCGACGGTCCCCTCGACCGTCAGGGGCGTCTCCAACGGGGTCACCTTGCGGTAGTTGACGTGCAGAAATGCGGTGCGGCTGATCGGCCGGCCCGCATAGTGCACGAGCGAGCCGAACAGATCGTCGAACAGCAGCGGCAGCACGCCGCCGTGCACGGCGTTGTTGCCGCCGAGGTGATATCGGCGGAATTCGCCGCGCATCCGGACACCGGTGGGACCGGCCTCGGTCATCACCCACGGCGGCAGCAGGAGGCTGCCGCGCCCCGGCAGCGCCGGCACGCGTCCCGACGGGCCCTGCAATTCCGGTGCGCGATAGGGCTCGAGCAGTTCGGCCAGCGCGTTGGCCTGGACGAGGGCCTGCCCGAATACCTCGTCGGGACAATCGACCGAGACGGTGAGGTCCTGGAGGGTGCGCATCGCCTCCAGGAACGGCGCGTAGTTCGCGCCGAGTTCGGCCTCCTCCACCTTGGGAAATCCGCCGTGCTTCTCGTACCGATCGGCATCGACCGCACTGGTGTCGATCGCCGGTTCCGCGCGCTCACTCATACCTGCACGGTAACGCCAGTTCTTACACCGTCCAACCCAACCCGTCGGTAGCTCTCCGGTTACAGGACGAATCAGACGAACATCACATTGCCGACGGCCCGCCCCGGCGGGGGCGAACAGCCGGTGACGGGTGGGGTGCATGATGGCTCGGGTGACGTTCAATCCGAAACTCTGGGAGCCCGTCGCGGGTTTCGAGGACCTGACCGACATCACCTACCACCGGCACATCGAACAGGGCACCGTGCGCGTGGCCTTCGATCGTCCGGAGGTGCGCAATGCCTTCCGGCCGCACACCGTCGACGAGCTGTACCGCGCGCTCGACCACGCGCGGACGACGCCGGATGTCGGTGCGGTCCTGCTCACCGGGAACGGGCCCAGTCCCAAGGACGGCGGATGGGCGTTCTGCTCGGGCGGCGATCAGCGCATCCGCGGGCGCAGCGGATACCAGTACGCCGAGGGTGAGACCGCCGACACCGTCGACAAGGCCCGCGCCGGACGCCTGCACATCCTCGAGGTGCAGCGGCTGATCCGGTTCATGCCGAAGGTGGTCATCGCGCTGGTCAACGGCTGGGCGGCCGGTGGCGGGCACAGCCTGCACGTGGTCTGCGACCTGACCCTGGCCAGCCGGGAGCACGCCCGGTTCAAGCAGACCGACGCCGATGTGGGCAGCTTCGACGGCGGCTACGGCAGTGCCTACCTGGCGAAGATGGTCGGGCAGAAATTCGCCCGGGAGATCTTCTTCCTGGGCCGCCCCTACACCGCCGAGCAGATGCATCACATGGGTGCGGTGAACGCGGTCGTCGACCACGACCGGCTCGAGGACGAGGCGCTGGAGTGGACCGCCGACATCCTCGCGAAATCCCCGCAGGCGCAGCGCATGCTCAAATACGCGTTCAACCTGACCGACGACGGCCTGGTGGGCCAGCAGCTGTTCGCCGGTGAGGCGACGCGCCTGGCCTACATGACCGACGAGGCGATCGAGGGCCGCGACGCGTTCCTGGAAAAGCGCGAGCCGGACTGGAGTCCCTACCCGTACTACTTCTGAGCGGCCTCCCGGCGACTCCGTGGCCGTCATTCGGTCACGGAGTCCGGACGGATCGCGGCGGACCTCGCGAAGCCGCCTCTCGGCCCGAGGCGGTCCCTCTAGGCTCGATTCGTGGACATCCTCAGCAGTCGAATCATCCTGCGGCCGAGCGATTACGAACGCACGCTGGCGTTCTACCGAGACGGGCTGGAATTGGCGATCGCGCGGGAGTATCCGGGCGGCACGGTGTTCTTCGCCGGGCAGTCGCTGATCGAGGTGGCCGCGCACGGACGCGACGAGACGGCCCCCGCCGGCTTCGCGGGCGCGGTGTGGTTGCAGGTGCGCGACGCGAGCATCGCGGCCACGGAACTGGCGACCCGCGGCATCCCCATCGACCGGCCGCCGGTGCGCGAACCCTGGGGCCTGATCGAGATGTGGCTGCGCGACCCGGACGGTGTTCCGATCGTTCTGGTCGAGGTGCCCGCCGACCATCCGATGCGCCGCGACACCCGCAGGCCACCGGAATGACCCCGCCTTACCATCCCGGCCGGTCGGACATGTCGGGAACCTGGCCATCGCGTTAACGGATCGATAACGCACACTGGAGGCGTGACCGCCGAACTGTTCGTTCTGCTCATCGTCGTCGTCACGGCTCTCGTTTTCGACTTCACCAACGGCTTCCACGACACCGCCAACGCCATGGCGACCTCGATCGCCACCGGCGCCCTGCGCCCGCGCGCCGCGGTGCTGCTGTCCGGCGGGCTGAATCTGATCGGCGCCTTCCTCAGTGTCGAGGTGGCCGCCACCGTCGCCGAGGGCATCGTGCGACTGGACGAGGTGGGCGGCGCGGACCTGCTCGCCATCGTCTTCGCCGGGCTCGTCGGCGGAATCCTGTGGAATCTGCTCACCTGGCTCTTCGGCCTGCCCTCCAGCTCCTCACACGCCCTGTTCGGCGGCTTGATCGGCGCCACCATCGCCGCGCTCGGCTGGAGCGGGGTGATCTGGTCGGCCGGGCAGAAGGGCGTGCTCACCAAGATCATCGTGCCCGCGGTGCTGGCGCCCGTGGTCGCGGCACTGGTCGCCTCGATCGGCACCTGGCTGGTGTACCGGATCACCCGCAGCAGTGATCAGCGGATCGTGAACCGCAGTTTCCGATGGGGCCAGATCGGCTCGGCCTCGTTGGTGTCTCTGGCTCACGGCACCAACGACGCGCAGAAGACCATGGGCATCATCTTCCTGGCGCTGATCGCCTACGGGTCGGCGCAACCCAGCGACCCGCTGCCGCTGTGGGTGATCGTGGCCTGTGCGGTGGCCATCGCCGCCGGCACCTCGCTGGGCGGCTGGCGCATCATCCGAACCCTCGGCAAGGGTCTGGTCGACATCACCCCGCCGCAGGGCCTGGCGGCCGAATCCACCAGTGCCGCGATCATTCTCACCTCGGCGCATTTCGGGTTGCCGCTGTCGACCACGCAGACGGTGACGGGCGCCATCCTGGGTACCGGCATGGGCCGCCCGGGCGCCGAGGTGCGCTGGTCGGTGCTCGGGCGCATGGTGGTGGCCTGGGTGTTCACCCTGCCGCTGGCCGGGCTGGCGGGTGCGATCTGCTGGGCGCTGGCGCATCTGATCGGCGGACTGCCCGGCGTGCTGGTCGTCTTCGCTCTCCTGATCGCGACGGCCGGCCTGATCTATCTGCGCTCGCGCCGGACCCCGGTGCACGCCGCGAACGTGAACGAGCAGTGGACGAGCCTGCCGGGGGCCGACGGCACCGGACCGGCCGTCGAATCCCGGTCCGCCGCCCCCGAGCAGACCGTGGGTACCCCCGATTCGGGGCCCGCCGATTCGGGGCCCACCGGTTCGGGCGCCGCGGACTCCGGTGACACGACCTCCCCCTCCGGCGACTCACGCGCCGCCCATCGCGCCGCAAGGAACTTCTGATGCAGACCTTGATCGACGATCTGACCGAGCTGTGGCGAGTGACCGCCGCCGCCTTGATCTTCGGGGCCGGATTGCCGGCGATCTTCGCGCTCGGGGTGCGGCTGCATTCGATCGCGGGAGATGCGCCACAACCGGATTCCACCCGCCGGCGCGCGGCTGCGGCCTGCGCGGGGTTGTGTTATTCGGTGGTATTGCTGACCGTCATCGCCGGAGTGTTGTTCGTTGCCAGAGGTTTTCTGGCCGCCCGACTCGGCATCCATCTGTTCGGTCAGGGCTGAGCTGCCGCGAGGCGCCGCCCCGATCGTCGAAAGGACATACGTGACCACCGAATCCGCATCGCCACAGCAACCCGAATCGAACGAGGCCGCGCCGTCGGTTCTGCAGAAGGTGCTGGGCTGGCTGCGCGCCGGATATCCGCAGGGTGTGCCCCAATCGGACTATGTCGCGCTGCTGGCCGTCCTGCATCGCCGGCTCACCGACTACGAGGTGCATCTGGTGGTCGAGGAGCTGGTGCGCGAACGCGCCGGCGACGACGAGATCGCCCAGGAGGAGATCGAGGCGGCGATCGCCCGAGTTGCCAAGGAGCTGCCGGGCGAGGACGATATCGCTCGAGTGGCATCGCACCTGGCAGCGGGTGGTTGGCCGCTGGCGACACCGACGTCGGACTGACCTTCTCCCCTTATTCAGCGAAGGAAGTGCGGACCCGTTCACGGGTCATCGACCTCGACATGACACGATCGCGAACGTGAGCACCACCCTGCGGACCCTCCCCATGCCGACCGGAGCCGCGGTGGGTGACATCTTGCCGCATCTGCGGGAAGCCTTGGAGGGCAACGGTCCGGCGTGGCTGCCGATCCCCACCGGCGATCGCCGGGAATCCCATCGACTCTCCAGCGCACTGCGCCCGGGTGAGGAGATCGACGACGACGTCGCCCTCGTGGTCACCACCTCCGGCACCACCGGCGTCCCCAAGGGCGCGATGCTCACCTCGGCCGCCCTGCGCGCCAGCGGCGATGCCACCCACGAGCGGCTCGGCGGTCCGGGCCAGTGGCTGCTGGCGCTGCCCACCCATCACATCGCCGGAGTGCAGGTGCTGTTGCGCAGCATCCAGGCGGGCACCGAACCGGTGGTGCTGGACGTCTCGGGTGGTTTCCTGCCCGGCGGGCTGGCGACGGCGGTGTCCGGTATGACCGCGCCCCGGCGCTACACCTCACTGGTGCCGACGCAGCTCATCAAGGCACTCGACGATCCGGTCGGCGCACAGGCGCTCGCGGCGCTGGACGCGGTACTGGTCGGCGGCGCGGCGACACCGCAGCCGGTACTCGACCGGGCCCGCGCGGCCGGCATCAACGTGGTCCGCACCTACGGCATGAGCGAGACCTGCGGTGGCTGCGTCTACGAGGGCGTGCCGCTGGCGGGTGCGAAGGTGCGCATCGAGGACGGACGGGTACTGCTCGGCGGGACCATGCTGGCCAAGGGCTATCGCGGCATCCCCGACCACCCGGCGTTCGCCGAACCCGGTTGGTTCCGCACCGAGGACGCCGGCACCTTCGACAACGGCGTGCTGACCATCACCGGGCGCCTGGACGAGGCCATCATGACCGGTGGCCTGCTGGTGATCCCGCAGGTCGTCGAGGCCGTGCTCGCCACCCACCCGGCGATCAACGAGGCCGTGGTGCTGGGTCTGCCCGATCCGCGGCTGGGTCAGCGGGTGGCGGTGGCGGTGGTGCCCAATCCGGGCACGACCCCCACGCTGGACGAATTGCGCGCACATGTGGTTGCTGAGCTCGACCCGATCGCCGCCCCGCGGGAGCTGGCGATCCTCGACGAGATCCCGATGCGCGGCCCCGGCAAGCCGAATCGCGTGAAGCTGCGCGAGCACCTGCTGGAGCAGGCGACCCACTGACCGTGCCGCGGTGACACCGATCACCGCGTCGCAGCTCTGATCAACGCTTCCACCTGCGATGATGCCGCCACTTGCGTGGGCGGTGCGATATGCAAGCGGCCCGCGATCGCCCTTGCGCGACCGTGCAACAGCGGTGCAAGACGGGTGCAAGTCGGCCCCCGCACAGTTGTGGCATGACTTCTTACGCACCTGCTGATGCACTCGCCATCGAGGCGGACGGGCTGGTCAAGGTCTTCGGGGAGCAGCGGGCCGTCGACGGCGTGAGCCTGGCGGTGCCGCAGGGCGCCGTCTACGGCGTGCTCGGCCCGAACGGGGCCGGCAAGACCACCACCATCCGCATGCTCGCCACCCTGCTGCGCCCCGACGGCGGCCGGGCCCGGATCTTCGGCCACGACGTCGTGGCCGAACCCACCGCGGTCCGTTCGCTGATCGGTGTCACCGGCCAGTACGCCTCGGTCGACGAAAAGCTCAGCGCCACCGAGAACCTGATCATCTTCTCCCGGCTGCTCGGGCTGAGCCGGTCGCAGGCCAAGCGCCGCGCGGCCGAACTGCTCGAGGAATTCGGGCTCACCGAGGCGGCGACCAAGGCACTCGAGAACTTCTCCGGCGGTATGCGCCGGCGCCTGGACCTGGCGGCCAGCCTGATCGCGACGCCGCCGCTGCTGTTCCTCGACGAGCCGACCACCGGCCTGGATCCGCGCACTCGCGCGCAGATGTGGGAGACCATCCGCCGGCTCGTGCGCGAGGGCGCCACGGTGCTGCTCACCACGCAGTATCTGGACGAGGCCGACCAGCTCGCCGACCGCATCGCGGTGATCGACCACGGCAGGGTGATCGCCGACGGCACCTCCGACGAACTCAAGGGTTCGGTCGGGCAGTCCGCGCTGCAGATCACCGTCGCCGACCGCGACGCCATCGAACGCGCCCGCACCCTGATCGGCGAATTCCTCTCCCGCGCCGACGGCAAGCTGGTCGAGGCGAGCATCTCGCCCGAGGCCGGTCGCGTCACCGCCCCGCTCAGCGATCCGAGCGTGACCGCGGATCTGTTGATCCGGTTGCGCGACAACGATATCCGCGTCGACGAGATCACCGTCAGCAAGCCCAGCCTGGACGAGGTGTTCTTCGCCCTCACCGGCCACGCCGCCGAATCCGACGACGCCGATACCGATTCCGAGGGCACCGCGGCATGAGACCAGCCCCCGCCACGTTCCCCACTCCCCCGAAGGACATATCGTGACCACCACACTTCCCGCCCCCGCAACCGGCCGGCACGCCGCGCGCGCCGCGATTCCCGTTGCCAGCAACCGCATCTCACTGCGCCAGACCGTCGAGAACTCGCTCACCATGGCGTATCGCGGCATCCTCAAGATCAAGCACAATCCGGAACAGCTGTTCGACGTCACCGTGCAGCCGATCCTGTTCACCGCCCTGTTCGCCTACATCTTCGGCGGCGCCATCGGCGGCAGCGTGCAGGCCTACCTACCGGTGCTGATTCCGGGCATCCTGGTCCAGACGGTCGTACTCACCTCGGTCGTCACCGGCACCCAGCTGCGCGAGGATATGGACAAGGGCGTCTTCGACCGCTTCAAATCCCTTCCCATCGCCCGCGTTTCGGCACTGGCGGGCGCGCTGATCGCCGATATGGTGCGCTACGGCATCGCCACCGTCCTCACCATCGTGGTCGGCCTGATCCTGGGCTACCGGCCCGAGGGTGGCGTCGTCGGCGTGGTCGTCGCCGGTCTGGTCGTGGTGTTCTGCTCGTTCGCGGTCAGCTGGATCTGGGCGCTGGTCGGTGTCACCGGTAAGAGCGCCGCCTCGGTCCAGGGCATCTCGATGATGATCATGTTCCCGCTGACCTTCATGTCCGGAGCGTTCGCGCTGGTCAGCACCATGCCCGGCTGGATGCAGGGCATCAACAAGGCCAATCCCGTGTACTACATGGTGAATTCGTGCCGCGAGCTGATGAACGGCAACGTCTACAGCAGCAACCTGGCGTGGTGCCTGATCGGCTCGGCGGTCGTGATCGCGATCTTCGCCCCGCTGGCCATCCGGGCCTACATGCGCCGGGCGTGATCGAATCCACCGCCACACTGTCCGCCGGTCGCGAAGGTGACCGGCGGACAGTGCTGTGGGCAGCCGTCGCCACCTCCCGCGGAGATCGCGCGACCGCCGCCTCAGGCGCCGAGCAGAGTTTCCAGTTCCGGCAGCATCGCGAGGATGCGCTGTGCGGCCGAACGGCGGTTGAGACTCGAGACCGCATCCTGTCCGGCATCGATCATCTCCGTACCGACGGTGGCCCGCGCCAGATCCAGATGCCGATTCCAGCGCATCGACGAATAGTCCTGGCGGCCGACAACTTTCATCGCCAGCGCCAACAGCGTCGCACCGGTTTCCGGATCGGTTCCGGTCCGGACCAGATAGGAACCGAGCGCACCGGCGGCGCCGCCGATCTGCGGAAGGTCGATGAACTGGGTGAGCCGCTCCCGCGCCACCCTGGCCACCTGACCGGGCAACTCCGGCACCTCGTGCACGGCGTCGTGGAGAATGTGGGCGTCGAGCACGGCGCTGGCGACGATGATGTCCCCCGGCCCCGGACCGGCCCCGGCATACGGCCAGTTGAACAGTTGCAGGCTGCGCCGGAACGTGCGCAGACCGCGCTCGATATCACCTTCCGCCAGTTCGAGTTCCGCCATCCCGGCTACGACGGCACCCTTGCGGTGGTTCGGCTGCGTCACCGGTTCGTCCAATCCGACGCCGTCGTCGATGACGCCCAGCGCGTGTTCGAGTTCCCGCCGCGCATCGGCCAGCTGTCCGGCGCCGACCATGGAGACCGCGAGGAAGCTGCGCAGTTCCACACTCTCCTCGAAGCAGCGCAACTCCTGCATCAGCTCCACCGCGCGCCGGTAGTAGGCCACGGCCTCCTCGTACCGCGCCGCCTGCGAGGCCATCTGCCCGAGATGCTGGGAGCACATCGCGGTGCCCCAGACATCGCGTCCCTCGAGCAATGCGAGAGCCTGGCGCGCATCGCGGATCGACCCGGCGGTATAGCTGGCGTTCTCGCGCATATTGGCGCGCAGCAGGAAGGCGAGCGCACGGACGAGGTCGTCGCCGGAGCGGGTGCCCGCCGCCATCAAACGCACGCCGTAGGCGACATCGATTCGCGCGCAGAGCATGTCGCCGAGATACCGGACGCCGGGCGTGAGATCGGCGGTGGCGAGCACGCGGCGGGCCCGGGAGCGGATCACCGCGAGGGGCCGCACTCCGGGCTCGCCGAAGGCCAGATGCATCGCCAGGAATACGTAGCTCTGCAATTCCAGATCGGCCTCGATCCGAGTGCGCGGCCCCTCGGGCGGCGGCACCGGCACGACGCGGGGCGCCCAGCTCATCAGCTCCATATGCGCGCCACGCATCACCCAGAGCATGGCGACGGGCGCGAAAACCGAGAACACCGTACGGGAATCGGCATTTTCCACGGCGTGGCGCAGCACCGCCAGCAGGTTGTCGAGTTCGGCGGCCAGCGACAGCACCGTGCGGACCTGATCCGGCCCGTCGTAGTTGAGTGCCGTGTGGTGTGCGAATTGCCGTGCCCAGCAGCACATCCGATTCATCACCAGATCGGCCTCACCGGTCGCGAGCAGCTGCTCCTCACCGAATTCCCGCACCGTCTCGAGCATGCGGTAGCGAGTGGCTACCATCTCGTCGTCGGCCAGCACGGTGAGTAGCGACTGGCTCACCAGCCCGTCCACAGCGGCCACCGCGTCGATCGAATCCGGGCCCGAGACCACGGATTCGGCTGCCTCCAAGGAGAATCCGGCGGGAAAGCGGCACAGCCGCCGCAGTGCCAGCCGCTGTTCGGGCTCGAGCAGATTCCAGCTCCACTCGATCACCGCGTGCAGGGTGCGGTGGCGTTCGGGTGAGCTGCGGTCACCGGAACGCAGCAGGGCGAAGCGGTGTTCGAGCCGGCTCTCGATCTCCTCCACGCTCATGGTCCGCACCCGGGCCGCGGCCAGTTCGATGGCCAGCGGCAGCCCGTCCAGGGTGCGGCACAAGCGCGCGACGACCGCCGGATCCAGCCTCGCCGAGGGTCGCACCGCCCGCGCCCGGCTGACGAACAGCTCGGTGGCCGGCGAGCCCTGCGCGTCGATCGCCAACGGCGGCAACGGATATACCGTCTCGGCGGTGATCGCCAGCGGCGCCCGGCTGGTGGTCACCACCGTCAGATGTTCACAACTGCCGACCAGGTCGGCGACCACCTCGGCGGCCGCGTCGATGAGATGTTCACAGTTGTCCAGGATCAACAGGACGGGACGCAGCGACAGCGCCTCCCGCAACCGGCGCCGGCCGTCGATGGTCTGGTTGCGGCGCAACACATTCGCTTCGCGGGAGTATTCGTTGACACCGAGGACCGCACCGATGGCCGCCTCGATCTCCGCGCACGTCGCGGCGTGGCGCTCACCGGGGTCGCCGTCGGAAGCGGCACGCAGCGAGGCCAATTCGACCAGCGCCACCGCCTGCTTGCCCGCGATACGCGCGCCCAGCTCGTTGGCGACGCGAGTCTTGCCGGTGCCGCCCGGACCGAGCACGGTGGTCACCCGGAACTCCTGGACGAGCTTCTCCAGTGCCACCAGATCGCCGTCGCGGCCGAGCAGCGGATTGGGGGCCGCGCGCAGGCCGAGCGCCGTATTCGGCGGCGCGGCAGCGGTTTCCGGGTGCCCGTACGGTTCCGATGACAGCGCGTGCTGGGCGGTGGACACCCGCTGTGTCGCGGAGGTGGCCTGCCCCGATTGCGGCTGCACCGCCGGATGGTCGCCGCGCAGAATCGCGGTGTTCAACGCCACGAGCGCCGGACCGGGGTCCGCACCCAATTCCTCACCCAGTCGCGTCCGCAGCCCGGCGAAGACCTCCAGGGCCTCGTTCGCGCGTCCGTCGCCGGCCAGCAAGCGCATCAGGGTGGCATGCGCGGGCTCGTCGAGCGGTTCGGCCGCGGCCGCCCGCCGCGCCACCCGCAACGCACCGCCGAGATCGCCGGCGGCCTCCCGGGCCGCCAGTTCCACGGTGTCCAGCGCCGACCAGCGCGCGGCCGCGAATTCGTGCAGCTCGTCGGCGACGGGACCGGGCGGCAGATCCGCGCCGGGTTCGCCCCGCCACAGCGCGCGTGCCCGCTGCACCAGGCTGAGGCATCCGGCGGTATCGCCGCGCTCGAACCGCAGCTGCGCCTCCCGTTCCAGGCCGCGGGCCAGGCTCAGGTCGACCTGCTCCTCGGTCAGCAGCAGCCGATACCCCGCCGGGCCGATTTCCAGTGCCCCCTCGGGCAAGACGGATCGCAATCTCGATACCTGCGTATGCAGGGCGTTCATCGGTGCGCGCGGCGGCTGCTCGCCCCAGACGTCGTCGATCAGCGCCTGGGCGCTGCGGCTGCGGCCGGGATGCACCGCCAGTGCGGCGATCAGCAATCGCGCCCGGGCGCCGGGCACCGCGACGAGATCCGTGTCACGGCGCAGCGCGACCTCCCCCAGAAGCGCCACGCGAACGCCCGTCTCGGGCAGCCTTTCGTCCCGGCCGCTGCTGTCCGGTCGGGTGTGCGTCGTCCCGGCATCCGCACGGGCGGAGCGCGATGTCGACCCGGAGCCGCTGTGATCAGGAAACATGCCGTCGCAATCGTATGTGACCGGTCGAATGAATATCGGGCGCTGCGCCGGGGCCGACCGCTCCCCGGGCCGCGTCACGTCGTGCAGTTTACTCCGATATATCGCAATAATGTTATCGACAGGGTCCGGCAGTGGTGCTGCGCCGACACTGCGCCGATGCTGCGCTGCCGCCTCCGAGCTACCACCACTAGGCTGCCGGATATGGCTAGTGCAGCACAATGGCTCGAAGGCGCCCGCCCGCGGACGCTGCCCAATGCGATCGCCCCGGTCCTGGTCGGCACCGGCGCGGCCGCGTCGCTGGACGCCGCGGTGTGGTGGAAGGCCCTGTTGAGCCTGCTGGTTTCGCTGGCTCTGATCATCGGCGTCAACTACGCCAACGACTATTCCGACGGCATTCGCGGCACCGACGACGAGCGCGTGGGCCCGCTGCGACTGGTCGGTTCGGGCCTGGCGAGTCCGGCCGCGGTGCGCGGCGCGGCGATCGCCTGCCTGAGCGTGGCCGCGATCTTCGGGTTGATCCTGGTGATCACCACCGCGTGGTGGCTGCTGCTGATCGGCGCGGCCTGCCTGGCCGGCGCCTGGTTCTACACCGGCGGTAGTAAACCCTACGGCTACAGCGGTTTCGGTGAGATCGCCGTCTTCGTCTTCTTCGGCCTGGTCGCGGTGCTGGGCACCGAATTCGTCCAGGCCGAACGGCTCGACTGGGCCGGACTGGTCGGCGCGATCGCGGTCGGCGCGTTCTCCAGCGCGGTGCTGGTCACCAACAATCTGCGCGACATCCCCACCGATTCGGTGACCGGCAAGACCACCCTCGCCGTCAAACTGGGCGACACCCGCACCCGCACATTGCATCTGGTGCTGATGGTGGTGCCGTTCGTGGCCTCGCTGCTGCTGGTGCTGCGCACCCCGTGGGCCCTGGTGGGCCTGCTGGCGATACCGCTCGCCGTCCGATCCAACGCCCCGGTGCGCGGTGGGCAGCAGGGACCGGGATTGATCCCCTCACTGCGCGATACCGGTTTGGCGATGCTGGGCTGGTCCCTGCTCACCGCCCTGGCGCTCGGCCTCGGCTGACGAACGGCCGCACCGCAGCGTCAGTCCCGGCCGCCCTCGGGAACCAAGACGCCGAGCACCCAGTTGACGAGGGTCACGATGACAGCACCGAAGACCGCCGCCCAGAAGCCGTCGACCCTCAGCCCGTAATCGGTGGTTTCGGTGATCTTGGCGGTCAGCCACAGCATGAGGGCGTTGATCACCAGCAGGAACAGCCCCAGCGTGACGATCACCAGCGGTAGCGACAGCAATTTCACGATCGGCTTGATCAGCGCATTGACCAGTCCGAAGACGATCGCGACGCAGACCACGACGAGAATCTTGCCGCCGGTGCCCGCATCGGGCGGATCCTTCAATTCGATACCGCCGACCCAGGCCGCCGCGAGCCAGATCGCGAGGGCGTTGATCGCCAAACGGAGCAGAAGTGCCATGCCGCAATGCTAACGGCGGACGGGGCGGGTTACCGGTCACGCGCTGCGACCCCTCCCCGCCCCTGACGACGGGTGCGCTCGCCCCTCACGCCGCGCGGTCGAGCATCTCCTGGACCGCGCCGCGCACCCGTTCCATCCCTTCGTTCCCGCCCAGCAGTTCTCGCGTGGCCGGGTTGGGCGCGCGCAGGATGCCGAGCAGCACATGCCCCGCCTCGATGCGATCGTCACCGCGGGAGATCGCCTCGCGCAGTGACAATTCCAGCGTCTTCTTGGCCTCGCGGGTGAAAGGGATGTGACCGAAGCTCATTCCGCCGCCGAACCGGAAACGCCCGCGGCCCTTGTCCGGAACCGGCACGGCCTCGTCGAAGGCGCCCTCGCCGAAGGTGGCCTGCACACTGTCTCGCACCGCGTCCAGATCGATGCCGATCGACTTCAACGCGGCCGCGTCCTCCTCACCCAGCGGTTCCTCCGTCCGCACCCGGCTCGGCAGCGCGTGCCGAATCGCTTCGGCGGTTATGCCGTTGTCCTCCAGCACTTGTCGCAGCTGGTCGTCGGCGCAGGTCGCGAGCCCCAGCAGCAGATGTTCGACATCGATACTGGGCGAACGCAATTCACGCGCTTCCTCCTGCGCGTCCACGACGGCGGAGCGCGCCGCCTTGGCAAATCTCTCGAACATCAGCGGATTCCGCCTTTCCGGTTGTACTTCTGATGGACCGCCTGCCGACTGACCTCGAGCGCCTCGGCGATGGCTTGCCAGGACCAGCCCTGCTTACGGGCATTGGCCACCTGGATCGCCTCGAGCCGCTCAAGCAATCGCCGCAGCGCGAGCACCGCCCGCAGCCCGACCTGGGGGTCGGGACTGCCCGCGGCGGCCGCCAGCGTTGTCGCTTCACTCATGTACGTCAATTTACGTTGACATCGCGGGCGCGTCAATCAAAATTGACATCAGGTATGTTCACCCGCGGCGAACGGTGAGGAAGCGATTCCGCGGCTCAGGCGGTCCAGATACCCGTGGCCGTGAATTCGGCGAGAATCGCGTGCGAATCGGTGAGGTCCAGCCCCTGCTCCGCGACCCACTCGTCGTTGAAATACGTTCCGGCATAACGATCTCCGCCGTCGCACAGCAGCGTCACCACGCTGCCCTCGCGGCCGGCGGCGATCATCTCGGCGATGAGGGCGAACGCACCCCACAGATTGGTTCCGGTGGACCCGCCCACCCGCCTGCCGAGCACGTCACTGGCGTGGCGGCAGGCGGCGATCGAGGCGGCGTCGGGTACCTCGATCATCCGGTCGACCACATCGCCGATGAACGAAGGTTCCACCCGCGGGCGGCCGATTCCCTCGATCAGCGACGGCATACCGGTCTGATATCCCGAGTCGGCGACCTCGTATCCGCCGTAGAACGCCGAATTCTCCGGATCGACCACGGCCAGCCGGGTGGCGTGGCGCCGGTAGCGGATATACCGGCCGATGGTCGCACTGGTACCACCGGTGCCCGCACCGACCACCACCCAGTCCGGCACCGGGTGGGTCTCCAAAATCATCTGCTGATAGATGGATTCGGCGATGTTGTTGTTACCGCGCCAGTCGGTGGCCCGTTCGGCATAGGTGAACTGGTCCATGTAGTGGCCGTCGGACTCGGCGGCCAGGCGCACGGCCTCGGTGTAGATATCGGGCGCGCGGTCGACGAAATGGCATCGGCCGCCCTGCGCCTCGATCAGGGCAATCTTCTCCGGCGAGGTCTTCGTCGGCACCACCGACACGAAGTCCAGGCCGAGCAGTTTCGCGAAATAGGCCTCGCTGATCGCCGTCGATCCCGAGGACGCCTCGACGATGGTCGTCCCCTCGCGCACCCAGCCGTTGCAGATCGCGTAGAGAAACAGCGAACGCGCCAGCCGATGTTTCAAGCTGCCGGTCGGATGCGTGGACTCGTCCTTGAGATACAGCCGCACACCCCACTCGGGCGGCAGCGGATACCGCAGCAGATGGGTGTCGGCGCTGCGCTGCGCATCGGCCTCGATCAGCCGCACCGCATTGTCGACCCACTCCCGCGAAGTACTGCGATCGCAGTACTTCACCGCAGTACCCGCTCGCTCACTGCGCCTCCCGTGCCATGCGGGACACCCGCACCCGATCGGCGCAGCGAGCCGCTACGCGATTGTCGCTCACTGCGCCTCCCGTGCCATGCGGGACACCCGCACCCGATCGGGGCAGCGAGCCGCTACGCGATTGTCGCTCACTGCGCCTCCTCGCCGCGGAGGCGAGCTCGCAGGTTCGCTTTGTCGTTGCGGCGCTTCTCGTCGACCGCCGCGATGTCCTCGTTCACGCGCGCCCGCAGCCGCTTGAACAGCACCAGCGACAGCGGCATCGCCACGACCAACGCGAACAGCAGCGCGACGATCAGCGGGATGTCGACGTTCACCACGTGCGCCACCACCAGGATGATGGCGGCGATCACGGCGACCAGAGCCAGCCGGGCCAGGGTGTACAGCGCCAGATTGCGCGCGAGCCGCCGACCCGCCGAGGCCGGGGCCCGATCGCTCGCGGCGTCGTCGGATCGGGATGCTTCACTCACACGACCAGGGTAGGCGACGCCGCCACACCCGTTCCGACCTGCCCGGGTACCACCGAATTCGATCGCCGGATATTCGCCGAGGCAACGAACCCAGCCGTACGTATATCCGTTTTGTCTATTACTTCCCCTTTACCAACGTTAGATCGTTCGAACACCTGGGGGTCCGGGTGCAACGATGTCGCTATCTGATGAGGGATCTGTCGATTACGGAAAGGTTTGCGAATGACTGCGATCACCGCGGCGAGCCGCACGTTGGGTTCCGTCAACGGCCAGGAGGCCCTCCTGACCCCGGGCCAGGTGGCGGCGCTGTTCCACGTCGATCCGAAAACGGTCACTCGATGGGCACATGCCGGGCGGCTGGGTTCGCTGCGCACCCCGGGCGGACATCGCCGTTTCCGTGAGTCCGAAGTAATGCAGCTGTTGAAGTCGCTGACCACCGAGGCAACCCGCCCCTGAGCCGACAGGACCGCCCATTCCGGCGGTCACAGTGCGACAGGTACGCGCACGGGATTACCCTCGATGTCAGGAGGTGAGCGACGTGGCGTACCTGTTGGCACTCATCGCGGTCGTGGCTGTCGCGGTGCTGTGCTGGAAAGCGTTCGGACCGGAGCATGCGCCCCGGATCGGCATCGGACGAGGACCCGAGAAGAGACGTCGAGTCGTGGGTCCCGATGACGATCCCGAATTCCTGTGGCGGATCTCCCGCCAACGTCGCGACGGCGATTCCGGCTCGGATCACTGACGCGCATATCGTCACCTCGGGTGATGGGCCCTGAGGCGGGCTCAGCCGATGGGGCCGGCTGCGGCCAGCGCCGCCGAGACCGAATCGGCGCACGCGGGCAGTAGCGGCAGGCGCACGTGCGCGCTCGGTATCCGGCCCTGCGCCGCGAGCACCCCTTTCACCACGGTCGGATTGGCCTCGGCGAACAGTGCCCGCGCCAGCTCGACCAACCGGTTGCCGATTTTGCGCGCCGCCTCGATCCGTCCGTCCCGCCAGGCCGCGATCAACTCCGCATAGGCCGCGGGCGCCACATTCGAGCAGGTCAGAATGGCCCCCTGGGCGCCCATCGCCAGCAGCGGCGCCGCGTACAGATCGTCGCCGCACAACACCGTCGTCCGGTCGCCGACCGCAGCCAGCCACGCGACCGTGGTCTCGTCGACGACGCCGACGGCGTGTTTGAAGCCCGCGACATTCGGCAGTTCGGCCAGTTCCGTCAAGATTTCCGGATCGAGCGGCCGGCCCGTGCGATGCGGGACGTTGTAGATCAGCAGCGGCACCGGGCTTCGCTGCGCGAGCCGCCGGAAGTGTTCCACCACGCCGCGCTGCGAGGGTTTCGTGTAGTACGGCACCACCGTCAGCGCCGCCGAGACGCGCTCGTCCAGCGCGGCCAATGCGCGCTCGGAATCGGCGGTCGAATTCGAGCCGGTACCCACGATCAGCGGCACGTCACGCTCGGCGCAGACCTGGGCGCAGATGTCGACGACCCGGGCCTTCTCCTCCGCCGTCAGGGTGGCCGGCTCACCGGTGGTACCCAGGGCGACGAGGCCGGAGGCGCCCGCATCGAGGACCTCGTGCGCGAGCCGGGCCAGTGCGTCGCAGGCCAGCTCGCCGTCCGCCGTGAACGGCGTGACGAGTGGAACGAAGAGACCGCTGAACGTCATGCCACCTACCCTCGTCGAGGCGTTGATTCAGGTCCAGTTCACAAATCTTCTTTCGAGCTTAAGCTGAACTTATGCTCGATGTTCGCCGCCTACGGCTGCTGCGGGAGTTGGCCCATCGCCGGACGATTGCTGCGGTCGCCGAGGCCATGTCCTACACCCCGTCGGCGGTATCCCAGCAGCTCACCGCGCTGGAACGCGAGGCAGGAGTCACGCTACTGGAACGCAGCGGTCGCCGCGTCACCCTCACCGCGGCGGCGTGCCGCCTCGTGGAACACACCGAAGCGGTCCTCGCGATTCTCGAAGAGGCGGAGGCCGAACTGGCTACCGCCGAGCTCACCGGCGCTTTGCACATCGGCGCCTTCCCCACCGCCGTGCAGCGGATCCTGCCGCATGCGCTGGTCTCGCTCAGCCGGGCTCATCCGCGCTTGGAACTGCATGTGACGGAACTCGATCCGGCAGCCGTGCCCGCGGCACTGCGTGCCGGCACCCTGGATATCGCGCTCATCCAGGAATACGACTACGTGCCCGCCGAACCGGAGGCCGGCCTGGACACCGAACCGTTCCTGGAGGAACCGGTCTATCTGGCCGCCCGCACCACCCAGCCGCTGTCCGCCTACCGCGATGCGGCATGGATCTCCGGAACACCCGGCACCCTCTGCCACACCATGACCGTAAGAGCTTGCGAGGCAGCGGGTTTCGTTCCCCATATCCGCCATCGCTCCGACGATTTCGGCACCGTCCTCGCCCTGGTCGCCGCCGGGCAGGGCGTCGCGTTCATCCCCCAGCTCGCGATTCCCCTCCATCCCGAAACCGACACCACCCCGGTCGAATTGACCCCGCTCCCCATTCGCCGCCGCACCCGGATCGCCTACCGCGCCGGCACCCGTACCCATCCCACGATCTCCGCCGCCCGCACCGCGCTGCACGCCACCACCGGAACGATCCCCCCGGTGGAAGATCTCACCTGAAGCCGGCCGTCACGTCAGAGGCTCCGGCCGTCCACCACACCGCGGAGTTCTTCCGGCTCCCAGAAATCCCGCACGCCCGGAAGTTCGGACAGATAGCGCAGGATGCGGTCCGGCGGCCAGCCGTGGGATTCGCCGAGACCGCCGGCCAGCATGCCGAGGTAACGT
Organism: Nocardia sp. 852002-51101_SCH5132738; assembly: GCF_001665695.1. Classification (NCBI taxonomy): domain Bacteria; kingdom Bacillati; phylum Actinomycetota; class Actinomycetes; order Mycobacteriales; family Nocardiaceae; genus Nocardia; species Nocardia sp. 852002-51101_SCH5132738. The sequence goes on from NZ_LZML01000049.1 coordinate 29,962, forward strand.
GCGGACGGTTTGGTCAGGTCGCTGGTCAGCGGGCTGCCCGGGGAGGTGAAGGTCAGGACCGGAATGCCATCCACGTCGTCGACGTGCCACAGGGTTTCGTAGCGGCCGTCGCCGAGTTGGACGTAGCCCTGGCGAACCACCTCGGACGGATCGAAGTCGGGGCCGTCCCCGGGCTGGCGGTGCATCTCCTGGGCCATCAGATCGCTGAACTGCCCGACGGTCAACAGGTAACCACGCGCGGCCGCGCCGGCCGGCCAGTCCGAAGGTGGACGGTGGGCATAGAACGCGACGCCGCCGCTCCACACCGGGCTCTGCCCGGCGAAATAGACGCAGCCGGGCAGTGAGAGCGGCCGGTTCCGCGCGGGCGGCGTGGGATCCCGGAAACCCCCGTAGAGACGCGGGGTGCCCGGCGGGTTGCCGCCCGCCCGGTAGTAGGTGAACCGCTTCTCGAACAAATTGGATCCGTAAGCGGCGTACCAGACGAGTTCCGCGGTCATCGGAGCTCGTTTCCTTCCGGAGTGCGCACATGCCCGACCCTACGGGAGGACACCGCCCGGCCGTCGGCACTGCCTGTCGCCGAGCTCATTTCCCCAGGTCCTCGATGCGCCGGCGCAAGTGATCGAGCAATTTCTCCGGATCGTCGAATTCCGCGGGATCGATGGGCGTGCCGAAGTGGATACGCACCCGCTGGCGGCGGTCGAACGCGGGGCCGTCGCCGCGGGTGCGGCGCATCGGCAACACGCGGTCGGTCCCCGTGGTGCCCACCGGGACGATCGGAACTCCGGTCGCCAGCGCCAGTTTCGCCACTCCCGGTTTGTACGGTTCACTCTCGCCCGGTGCGACCAGTCGCCCTTCCGGATAGACGATCAGCACGCCGCCGTGCCGCAGAATCTGTTCCGCCTGCGCCATCGCCGACTGCCCGGACGCACTGTCGCGCCGCACCACCGGAATATGCCCCAGGCGCCGCACCAGCCACCCGACCACCGGCCACGACCACAGCTCGGCCATCGCGATGGCAATTGCCCTGCGCCGCAACGCTCCCCAGAGGAATACCGCGTCCAGCATCGAGATGTGATTGCTCGCCACGATCACCGGCCCCGACTTCGGCACCAGCTCTCGCCCCGTCACGGTGACGCGCACGACATTCGACCACGCCAGCGTGCGCAGAATTCGCCGCACGAACTGCGTGGTAAGCCATGCCCGCTTCCCCAGCCCCTTGGGCCGACGCCCGGATTGCTCGCGCCGACGCCCGGATTGCCCGTTCATCTCCACCCCCGATTCCAACGAACGGAGTCGATTCTCCCACGCGACACCGACATGTTCGGTCCCCGCTGTCGTGCGCCGGCGGGGACCGGCTGCCGATGGCGTGTGCGCGATCGATTCGGCCTCACGCCATCAGCACCGCGGCCGCCTCTCTATCGTGAACGGGTGAGTATCAGCGCGAACGATGATCCGCGCGGCACGAGTGCACGGGATCGGCGGCGGGCGGAGTTGCGCGACTATCTGCGCAGCCGCCGGGAACGGCTCACGCCCGCCGAGGTGGGCCTGCCGGAGGCCGGGCGGCGGCGCACTCCCGGGTTGCGGCGCGAAGAGGTCGCCGTGCTGGCCGGGGTCGGCGTGTCCTGGTACACGTGGCTCGAGCAGGGGCGCGATATCAAGGTCTCGGGAGAGGTGCTCGACGCGGTGGCCCGCGCGCTGCTGCTCGACGAGGCCGAGCGCGCACATCTGTATCGCCTCTCCGGTCTCAATCCGCCGCAGCGTGAGGCCGCGCCGTCGGTTCCGGCGTCTCCGCAGATGCAGGCCCTGCTCGACGCATGGGCTCCGCGCCCGGGATACATCAGGGACCGGCACTGGAATTTCACCGCCGTCAACGATGCCGCGCGCCGCGTATTCGGTTACGGCGACACCGATCACAACTGCCTGGTGTCCTACTTCACCAATGCCCGCTACCGCGTCCTGCATCAGCAGTGGTCGGAGAATGCGCCCGGCGTGGCGGCCGGCTTCCGGGCCGACTCCGCCCGCTATCCCGACGATCCCGAATTCGACCGTATCGCAACCGATCTCGCCCAGGTCAGCCCGGAGTTCGCCGAACTGTGGGCCCGCCACGACGCCGCCGAACACAGCGTCGCGGTGAAGGCCGTCGAACATCCCGACGTGGGCTTGCTGATCTTCGACGCCACGCTGTTCCCGGTACCCGACCACCCCGGCCACCACCTGATCCTGCACAACCCGCGCCCCGGCACCGCCGAACGCCTGGAACGGCTGTTGCAGCCTGGTGGTGCCACACCCAGGATGAGCTGACACTGCCTCCTCGACTTCCGCGCGCCGAGGATCGTTGTCATGAGCACTACACAGATGCAGGCGATCACCATCCCCGAATTCGGTCCCGCGGAGGTGCTGCGGCCGGCCACCGTCGACATCCCGGAACCCGGTCCGGGCCAGGTTTCCATCGACGTCGCCTACGCGGGAGCCAACTTCGCCGAGGTGCTGTATCGGCAGGGCGTCGTCGGTGTGCCGTTGCCGTTCGTGCCGGGTATCGAGGTTTCGGGCCGGATCCGCGCGGTGGGCCCGGATGTGACGGACCTGACGGTCGGCCGGCCGGTCGCGGCGCTGACCATCGTCGACAGTGGCGGTTACGCCGAGGTCGTCGTCACCTCCGCGGCCTTGGTCGCACCGCTGGACGGCCTCGACCTGAGCCTGGACCTCGCGGCGGCGCTGCCGTCCAACAGCACCACCGCCTTTCTCGTCCTCGACCGCGTGGCGCGCATCGAACCCGGCGAGAGTGTGCTGGTGCACGCGGCAGCGGGCGGCGTCGGCAGCCAACTCGGCCAGGCCGCGCGATTGCTCGGCGCGGGCCGGGTGGTCGGCACCGTCGGCAGCGCCGAGAAGATCGAGGTAGCCAGGTCTTTCGGCTATGACGAGGTGATCCTGCGCGAGGACATCTCCAGTGCAGGGGAATTCGACATCGTGGTCGATATGGTCGGCGGCCCGGCCCGCCGCGCGAGCCTGGACCGGCTTCGCCCGCTGGGCCGAATGATCGTGATGGGCAACGCGTCCGGCGCCGAGGACGTCGGAGTTTCGGCGAACGAGCTGTGGTTCACCAACAAGACGGTCTCCGGATTCAATCTCGCCGCTTTCGCGGCCGCCTACCCCGACGAAGCGGGAGCAGCCCTGCGGCGGGCAGTCGAAGCAGCCGCTCGTGGCGCACTTCGCGTCCAGGTCGAGTCCCTGCGGTTCGACCAGGTTGTCGAGGCCCACCGTCGCCTCGAATCAGGAACGAGCACAGGCAAGTTGGTGTTGGCGACGGCGAAGGGATGACGGCCGCGGCCGGGAGGAGCTCCCGTTTGCGGCCTCGGCGCCCGGGTACTGCTGAGAAGCCGCACACCGGAATCCATTCGGCCCGGACGCTCGCGGCACAGAAGGAGTGATCATGAACTTGTTGCTGGCTGCCGCCCACACCGATCCGGAAGCGGCCGGATTCATCCTGCGCGGTGTCAAAGGAATCTTCGTCGCCATCGGCAGCATCATTGCTGCGTTCATCTGCGCCGCCATCGCCGCAGCCAAGGGCCGCAACCCGTTCGGGTGGGGGCTACTGGGGCTGTTCTTCAGCATCCTGACCCTCATCGTGGTCGTCGTCATTCCCAGCAAGAAATCCTGACCGTTCGATTCGCATGACGTCGGAGGTAATGGACTCGCATCGCCCGCACGGGCAGAGTCGGACCGGTGAATGATGCCGCGCTCACCCGCACCGTCGTCGAAGATCTGCTGGCCCGCATGGCCGCCGGCGATCCGGAGAACATCGCCGCGTTGTACGCCCCGACGAGCGACTGGAAACTGAACTGGCCGGAAGACGAGCACGGCCGCGTCGCCACCCCGTGGATCACACACCGCTCCACCCGCGCCGACGCGGCCGCGCATTTCCGCGCGATCGCCGAGCACCATATTCCCGAAGAGGTCGATACGGTGGTCGAGCGAATTCTCGTCGACGGCCCGGATGCGGTGGTACTGGGCGAAATTCGCCAGACCGCGCGCGCGACCCGTCGCCCCTACCGCGCACGGTTCGCCCTTCACCTGACGGTCGAGAACGGCCTGATCACCCGTCACCACGTCTACGAGGACAGTCTTACCGTCGCCCGCGCGTTCGATCCGGAGTGACGAAACCCCTGAACTTCTCGTGCAAACCCCGCCGGTTTTTTGAGTTTTCCGTAAATCTCGCGGAGGTTTGCACGAAAAGTTCGGCCCCGGATTTTCTGCTAGAGACCAGCGCCGATCCACGCCGCGAATCCCAGCAATCCCTCGGACTGACGGCGCTGCGCGGCGGCGATGCCGTACACGGTTTCGCGCACCGAAGGATGCAGTCGCGTCTGCTGCGGCGCCGCGGCGCGGGCTTTGTTGAGCGCCGCCAGCGCTCGATCCGGCTTACCGGACATCAACCACGCCCGCGCATTGTCCTGCCAGTGATGGCCGAGGCGGGTAGGCGGCGCACCCGTCGGCGCGGCTAGTTGCGCGCCGTCGAGCGCCGCCCTGTTCGGGTCGCCCGCTTCGAGCTCTACTGCGTGAGCATGTATGTCTACGTTCAGCGGACCGAATGCGGTCATGTACAGGTCGGTCTCGCCGGTGTGAGCGGCCAGTTCTCGTGCGGCACCGATATGGTCCAGCGCCCGGGCGTAATTCAAGGAGCGCGCCTCGTTGATCGCGCCGGCGAGATGTGAGTAGCCGGCCAGCACCATCCCGGCATGTGAATCGTCAGCCGCGTCCAGCGCCGAATCGATCAGCCGCGCAGCGACTTCCGATTCGCCGTAGTGCGTGAGCGCGCGTGCGCGGGCCAGTACCGAGAACGCCGCGAAGTTCGAGTCGTCGGCCAGCGGAGCATAGGTATCCGCCAGATCCAATGCCGGAAGTGCGAGCATCATATGCCCGGTGCGGCGTACCGACCATTCCGCCAGGACGTAGGCCGCGGTCAGCAGCGTGTATGCCCGCGCTCGCTCATCGCCGTTCAGATCTCGCACCGAGCCGTGCAGACGGCGAATCAGGTCCGGCAGTACCTCGATCGTTTGACGGGTTCGATCGCTCCGGTAGAGCCGTTGCGCCGCAGCCAGTTCCGATTCCAGTTGGACCAGCGAGCCCGGCTCCGCCGCTCGAGCGTAGCGCCCCTCGGTGAGCAATACCGATAGCCCGTTCACCGCGTCCGACAACGGCTTTCCGTCGTCGTACGGTGCCCCGGTGAGGTGTTCGGGCGTAATGTGCAACGCCCGAGCGACGGCCGATATGAACCCGGGCGACGCGACCTCTCGGCCCTGCTCGACCGCCTTCACCATCGACAGCGAGTAGTTCGCGCGCGCCGCCAACTGACGCTGCCCCAAACCGGCAATCTTGCGTTCGGATGCGATCCGCCGCCCCACGTGTTCGCCCATGCTCCGAGAGTAGATCGATACCGCCGCCCTGTCCCCCTGTCCCTTCACTGGTCCTCGGGGCTCCTACCTGCGTCGAATCTGACATACACAGACAGGAGGGGTAGGGATGAGAACACGTCCGACGGCGCTGGCCTGGATCGATCCGGAGGTCAGCACCGCACCGAATTGGGATGCGGCACAGGTGAAACGGCTCGCCCGCCACCTCGGCTACGCGCTGGTCTGGCCGGTTCCGCATCGAACGATTCCGCTGATCGACCAGATCCGCACTGCCGATGTGGATGCCATCGTCATGCCCACACCCGCCCATCTCGACGCCCGCACCCTCGACCTGGTCATGCACCTCGCAGACATCGAAACCGCCTGTCCTCGATTGTCTTTCGCACGATGGAACGCCTCCGGAGCCCGGGCGTGACTCCGAGCGAGCGCGCCGTCCTGCGTACGCTCGCGCCGGGCGGCCTCCTCACTGCCGCCCAGTTGCAACGGGCCACAGCTCACACCACTCGAAGCATCCGCAACGCGCTGGCTCGCCTGCACGCGCGCGGCCTGATCGTCCCGAGCCGGGACCGCGCCCGATGGCAGCTGAGCCCGCGTGGTCGCGCCGTCGCCGCGACGATCCGGTGATCGGCCTGCTGATCGCCGCGGGAATTCCGACGACCGTATTTATCTGGGCCGCATACTGGCCGACCTGTACGGGCGAAATTTTGTTCCGGCCGAGGCGTTCGTACTCGGCGGACGATCTCCACCGCACCGCATCGCCGCCATCGACGGCGACGACGGCATCGAACGTCCCGCAGGCCGGCATGACCACCGGGCCACCCCGGACGTCCGCGGAGAGCCTGCGACGCCGTGACCGCCCGCGCCCACCGGCGAATGTCAACGGCGCGGCTCGAGAGGAGGCAGTGCCCCACCCGCTGGGCGGCTCAGACCCACAGAAGTGGGGCACCGGTTCATCCCCTAACAACGGAGGCCGACGTATCCGCTCCCCATGGAGGGCAACCTCCGCGCACACACGGTAACCGGTACAACCCCTCCGGTTAGGTCGCATTAATGCGATTGCAATGAATCGTTACCTACCCATCGCGGCCGCCCCATAACCGCGCAGGTACGGCAGATTTCGATGTCTACGCAGGTTGACAGGGTTTTGTCCGGGTCCGCTCCACGTTTTCGACGTCCAGCGCGAAGGTCGCAAGATTGCGCAACAGGACTGCCCGCGCCGGCGCCTCACCCTGCGGCGGCGAGTGCGGCCGCCATGCGGTCCAGCAGAAGTTGCCGCTCTTTCCTGGTGGGGGCGAGTTCGGCGGCTCGTTCCAACTCGGCGGCGGCGTCGTGATGCCGGCCGAGCCGGGTGAGGAAATCGCCGCGGACCGCGCCGAGCAGGTGGTATCGAGCCATCCGCCGGTCGGCGAGCAGCGGCTCGGTCGCGGCCAGTGCGGCTTCCGGGCCGTCGACGTGGAGAAGCGCGACGGCCCGGTTCATCTCGACCACGGGAGACGCGGTGAGCTGGGCGAGAGCGTCGTAGAGAGCGAGGATGGCGACCCAATCGGTATCACCGAAGGCGGCGGCGCGGGCATGACATGCGGAGATCGCCGCCTGCAGCGAATACGGCCCGAGCGGACGCCCCAGATCGAAGGCACGGTCGAGCATGCCGAGACCGTGTTCGATCAGCGTGCGGTCCCAGCGGCGGCGGTCTCGAGTTGGACCGGAATGCCGTTGTCGTCGACGCGGGTGCGGAATCTCGACGCCTGCAGTTCCATGAGCGCCGCGAGGCCGAACACCTCGGGCTCCGCCGGGAGCAGGCCGGCCAGGACCCGTCCCATCCGCATGGCCTCGGTCGCGAGGTCGGCACGGACGACGCTCTCTCCGGAGGAGGCCGAATATCCCTCGTTGAAGATCAGATACAGGACCTCGAGCACCGCGCGCAGGCGCTCGGGCAGTTCCCCTGCCGAGGGCGCCTCGATCGGCACCCGAGCCTCCGCCAGCGTGCGCTTGGCGCGCGAAATGCGCTGACCGATGGTCGCCGAGGGGCAGAGGAACGCGCGGGCGATCTCCTCGGTGGTCAGGCCGCCGAACAGCCGCAGGGTGAGCGCCACCCGCGACTCGGGCGAGAGCACCGGATGGCAGGTGGTGAAGACCATGGTGAGCAGATCGTCCGGAATGGGGGTGAGCGCCTCGGCGCTCACGTCCGGCAATTCGCCGTCCTGCCCGGCGAGCAGGAGCGGCGCCTTCTTACGCGCCGTCTCCTCCCGCCGGGCACGGTCGATCGCCTTGTGCCACGCGGTGCTCATCAACCATGCGCCCGCCCGGGCCGGCACGCCCTCGGCGGGCCACTGCTCCAAGGCGGCCACGAAGGCCTCGGAGGCCAGATCCTCGGCGATGTCGAGGTCCCCGATGCGGCGGGCGAGCGTGGCGATCAGCTGAGGAGCCTCGATCCGCCACAGCGCCTCGACCGATTCGCGCAGTTCCATCGGTCGGCCGGGTTCAGTCCGAGGGCCGGTGCTGCAACTGCTCGCTGCGGGCCAGGGTCTCGGCGTCGACGGTCTCGGCGAAGTCGTCCATGTCGAAGAGCGGGCGAATCTCCAGAACCTGGGAATCTCCGTAGGACGGATCGAACGGGCAGCGCTTGGCCCACTCGACGGCCTCCGCCAGCGAGCTGACCTCCCAAATCCAGTATCCCGCAATGACTTCCTTGGATTCGGTAAACGGGCCGTCCACCACCGAGGTCCCGGACGTCGAGAAGGCGACCTTCGCCCCGGTGCTGCTCGGTTGGAGGCCCTCGCCGCCGAGCATGATGCCGGCCTTCACCAACTTCTCGTTGAAGGCCTGCATCTTTTCGAACATCTCCTGGGTCGGCTGCCCCTTGCCCTCGTCGGCGGCATCGCCCTTGGTCATCACCATCACGCGCATGACGAAACCTCTTTCTCAGTTGGTGCCGGCCACGCGGCGCAGCAGGTCGGCGATGTATGCGGGATCGACAGCGTCGCCCGCGCGGAAGTCGACGGCCTTGCGGTCGCCGGAGCCCAGCGAACGAAGCACCCCCGGCACCGGCTCGATGTCCTGTGCGCCGAAAACCATGAACGAGACCTTAGCCGCGGCCACGTGCACCACCGCGACGTTCGTCCCGTCGACCGTGAAATGTGGCTTGCCGTACCGGAATACCTCCACCACACCCGGCAGGGTGTTGTGCACGGTCTCGCGCAGGCTCGTGCAGATTCCGGTCTGCCAGTTCTTCTTACCGTCGATGTAGGCGGTGACGTCGGTGTTCATCTCGTTCTTCCCTCCGTGGCTGGGCCGGCCGGTCCGGCTCTCGACAACTCCTTCGCGCGACACTCCGGGATTTCGACATGGAGGAGAAACTTTTTTTCCCGGGGAGCCCTTGGTCACGGCGGCACCGACGTTCGGCCCTATCGGCGCGACGGGTGAGGTGAATACGGTCGAGACACGAGCGGCGCCGGGAGTCGCATCCGCGGCGATCACGGCGGCTGTTCCTCAGCGAAGGCAAGCCGATGACGGACACGCGCGAATCTCATCTCAGCCAGTCCGACCTGTTCTCGTGGAGTATGGAGCGCGACGCGATCCTGCGCTCGACGATCGTCTCGGTCGTGATGCTCGACGCGGAGCCGGACTGGGAACGCCTCGTGCAGGCCATCGATCGCGGCACCCGGGTGGCCCCCCGCTTCCGGGATCGGCTGGTCGCCCTGCCTGCCGGTCTCGCGCCACCACGCTGGGAAGCCGACCCCGATTTCGACCTGTCCTGGCATATGCGGCGGGTCGCCCTGCCGGCCGCGGTCGACCGCACGGCGGTATTCGAATTCGCCCGCGTCGAGGCCATGACGGCCTTCGACCCGGTCCGCCCGCTGTGGCAGGTGACCGTGCTCGGCGATGTGACCGGTGGCGGCAGCGCGCTGGTGCTCAAGGTGCATCACTGCCTGACCGACGGATTGGGCGGCATCCAATTGGCCAACGAGATCGTCGATTTCACCCGGGCCGGCGGCGAACCGCGTCCGGATCCCGAGCCGGCCCCGGAGAGCCGCGGTGGACTGCTCGACATCGTCGGGTGGAACTGGGCGGTGGGATCGGAGTTGCTGCGCGGCGGACTCGCGCATGTCCTGCCGCTGGCCCGGCATGCCATCACCCACCCGCTGGGCACCGTCCGCGACGGCGTGGCTCTGGCCGTATCGATCGGCAAACTGGCCCGGCCGGTGGTCGACACCCTGTCACCCGTGATGACGAAACGCGGTCTGGCACGCCAGTTGTCGACCGTCGACGTGCCGATGGAGCCACTGCGCCGAGCCGCGCACTCGGTCGGCTGCACCGTCAACGACGCGTTCCTGGCAGGGGTGGTGCTCGGTCTGCACCGCTACCACGAACTGCACGACGGGCAGGTCGAGCGGTTGCGGGTCACGATGCCGGTCAGCGTGCGGAAATCCGACGACCCGATCGGCGGAAATCGCATCACTCTGGTCAGATTCGCACTCCCGGCCGACATCACCGATCCCGCGCTGCTCATGCCCGTGCTCGACGGAATCGTGGTCGGCTGGCGCCACGAGCCGGCGATCCCGTATTCGGCCGCCGTCGCCGCCACGCTCAACCGATTGCCGGTCGCCATGGTCACCGCCATGCTCAAGCACGTGGACTTCGTGGCATCGGACGTCCCGGGCTCACCGGTGCCCATCTTCATCGCCGGCGCCGCGGTGGAGCGGATGTACGCCTTCGGCCCCACCATCGGAACGGCCTTCAACGTCACCCTCATCTCGCATATCGACACCTGCTGCGTAGGCATCAACGCCGACAGCGCCGCGGTGCCCGACGTGGATGTCTTCACCGATTGCCTCGGCGAGGGCTTCCGCGCCGTGCTGGCGGTGGGCGAACAGGCCGGTTGAGATCCGCGCATCGGCCGCGGGTGGTGCTAGGTGTAGTAGTTGCCGACGCCGGTCTTCAGCCCGGCCAGCTGGCCGGGATCGTGGCCGAACACGACGGTGGCGCCGGTCCGGTCGGCGATGGCGCGGATCTTTTCGACGGACTGGAACCAGGCGACGGTGTCGTAGACGATGCCTGCGGCGATGGCGGGCGGCCCGTAGCTTTCGCTGCGGTACAGCGAGTCCGAGCTGAACAGCATGGCGCCGGTGTCGGCGAGGTCGACCAGCAATGACAGGGTCCCCGGAGTGTGGCCCGGGGTGCGCAGCAGCGTGACACCGGGCAGCAGCTCGGTGTCCTCGTCGATGGTGGTCAGCTCCAATCCGTCGTAGTCGGGCCGGAAGTAGGCGCCGTTGCTGTAACCGTCGAAGCCGAACGCTCCCTTCTTCTCCTCCGCGTCGACGACGATCGTGGTGCGAGTGCCGGCCCACAGCTGCGCGTTCCCGGCATGGTCGCCGTGCAGGTGGGACAGCACCAGATAGTCGATGTCCCCCGGCTCGAGGCCGAGCTGCCTCAGCCGCGAGTCCAGCCACATGTCCTCGGTGACGGAATCGACCGGAAAGAACTTGTCCATACCGGTTGGGCCCCAGCGCTTTTCCCAGTCCCGGGGAACCCCGGTGTCCCAGAGCAGCTTCGTGCCGTCGGGATGCTCGATATACACCACGTAAGTGGGGACCTCGACCCAGTCGCGGGGCGGATGCTTGTCGGCACTCGTGGCCATATGCCCCGGGTCGATCAACAGCCAGGTGAGGTCGCCGTGCATGGTCCCGGTCGGCAGGATCGTCAGCCTGATCTTGTCGATCCCGGCCGGACCTCGATCCGCTGTCCCCGTACTGCCAGATGTAGCACCCATCCGATCAGCCCCTTCGCCTCGGCGCTTCCCTGGCTGACAGATCGACCCTATGACTGCGGTCGGGTCCACGGCTAGAGGACCAAGGGCCCAGGTGAGGAATCGGGCGGATGCAGCGCCCGACGTCGGTGAGACACCGGCGTGGGCCCGCTGACGGAGCTAGTTGAGGCCCGCGTACGAGTGCAGCCCGCTCACCACGATGTTGATGATGAACAAGTTGAACAGCATCGCGACGAAGCCGGCGACGTTGATCCAGGCGGCCTTGGTTTCGCGCCAGCCGGAGGTCGCGCGGGCGTGCAGGTACGCCGCGTAGATGACCCAGGCGACGAAGGAGACGGTTTCCTTCGGGTCCCAGCCCCAGAAGCGGCCCCACGCGCTTTCGGCCCAGATGGCGCCGAGGATGATGCCGGTGCCGAAGAGGGGAAAGGCCACGACCGTCGTGCGGTAGGCGAGGCGGTCGAGGGTGCGGGCGTCGGGGAGGCGGCGGGCGAGGGCACCGAGCGGGTTGCTCGACTCCTGGCCTTCCGGCTGGTGCATGCGCAGCAGGAACAGCAGGCTCGCCACACCGGAGAGCATGAAGATGCCGCTGCCGATGCTGACGATGGTGACGTGGATCGGCAGCCAATACGACTTCAGCGCCGGAACCACGGGCGCGGCGTCGGCGTAGAGCACCTGGCCGGCCAAAAACATCAGGATCAGCACCGGAACCAGCAGGAACACCCACATCGCGCGGTACCGGCGGTCGTGGATGAACACCAGGCCGGTGACCATCGCGGCCGCGGTCGCCATGGTGATGAATTCGTACATGTTGCCGAGCGGGAAGCGGTGGGTCGCGAAGCCGCGCAACACGATCGAGGCCAGGTGCAGGCCGATCGCGACGAAGACGACCGCGAACGCCATATTGCCGAGCTGCTCGGCCAGCGAACGCTTCGGAGCCGGCTCCAGTTTGCCGGGCACGACCGGCCGGTCCGCGCTCACTCCGGAGGAGGCGCCGACGCCGACCAGTTCGCGTTCACGCTCCTGGGCGCTGGTCACCTTCTTCTTCGCCGAGGCGTACTGCACGATCAGCATCGCCAGCACCAGCAGGTAGACGACGAACGCCGTCTTGAAGGCGAGATTGCTGTAACCGGCGAGTGTCTCGTCGATCGGCATGTTCACTCTCCCGTGCTCTCGGTCCGGGCGACCGGGCGCTGATCCGTGGGGCTGCCGATGTCGGTGCGGTCGGAGCCCAGCAGCCGCGTCAGCAAGCGGTCGAACTCGCCGCCCCAACCCGCTTGGTCGGTGCGGGCCAGCCCACCCATTTCTACTACAGTACGTCGTTCACCGGAACCGCCGTCGTCCGGGCCTTCCGGATAGGCGCGCAACCAGATCCGCCGCCGCTTCACCAGCAGTGAGACGAGCAGCCCGGCCATCATCGTCAACGCGCACACCAGGACCCAGTTCTGCGCGGGGTCGTGGGAAACCTGCAGGTTCGCGTACTGCTGCGCCCCGTCGAAGGTGACCTTGGTGCCGTCGGCCAGTGTCGCCGATTCACCGGGCCGCAGATTGACGCGCTGCTGCTTCGTCAACCGGCCCTGTTTGATCATCTCCGGATCGAGCGAGAACAGCGACTGCGCGCGCCCGGTGTCGAGTCCGGTCTCGCCGCGATAGATGTCGATCGCCACCGCCGGATCGGTCAGTCCGGGATACGAGGAGGTCAGCAGGCTGCCGTGCATCAGTGCAGTGGGCGCGAACAGGCCCTCGATCGCGATCTGGTTCTTGCGCCGCTCGTCCTCGCTGCCGTACATGCCGCCCGGCGGGTCGAACCGCATCACACCGCTGGACAGGAAGGTGGCGCCGTCGTCGGGCCGCCACTGGATGGTCTCGGTGCGCTTCTGCCCGTTCGGATAGGTGACGGTGAACGTCGGCGCGTACCCGTGCCCCTGCAGGTAGACGCGGTCTCCGGCGACGCGCAGCGGATGGTTGACCTGGATGGTGGTGTCACGCCAGGTGTCGGTCGCCAGATCATCGCCGGTCTGATACGAGATGTCGGCGGTGAACATCTCGGCCTGGCCGTTGGGCAGATAGTCGGCCTTGAAGTCCTTGACCCGCACGCAGACCGGGGTCAGCCCGGTGCCGTCGTTGACCCGGCCGGCCTTGAAGGAGTCGAAGACCGCGGGTGAGGTGGTGCAGAATCCGGGACCGCCGTCCGCGACGACGATCACGTTGCCCTCGTAGCCGAACAACTTGCCCGCCGCCACCGCGACCAGCAGGCCGACCAGGGCCAGGTGGAAGACCAGATTGCCGAGCTCGCGCAGATAACCCTTCTCCGCCGAGAGGGTCACCTCACCGGGACGGCCGTTGCGCGCCTCGGATCCGTCCCGCACCACGGTGCGCCAGCCGCGCAGCCCGCGCCGCGCCTGCTCGATCGCCTCGGCAGGGGTGTCGCCGGTGGTGGTCGCGGCGTGGTGCGGCAGCCGGGACAGGTTGCGCGGCACCATGACCGGCGGTGTGCGCAGCGCCTTGTAGTGATCGAAGACGCGCGGCACGATGCAGCCGACCAGCGATACGAACAGCAGAGCGTAGATCGCGGTGAACCAGAAGCTGGAGAACACGTCGAACAGCTGCAGCCGGTCCATCCACGGGCCGAGGGTGCCGCGATCGGCGATGTACTTGTCGACCTTCTGCGGGTTCAGACTGCGCTGCGGCAGCAACGCCCCCGGAATCGCCGCCAGTGCCAGCAGGAACAGCAGCATGAGCGCGGTGCGCATACTGGTCAATCCGCGCCAGGCGTTGCGCAGCAGTGCGAACGCGCGGAGCGGCAGCGACTGACGCGGCGGCTTCGCGGCGGTGGACGGGGGCGTCATCGTGGCAGTCATGGGGCTCAGATCGGCAGGGTTACCTGGGAGACGAAAACATTGCGGATCCATCCGACGAACTGATCCCACATCCCGGTGACCAGTGCGATGCCGACCACGACGAGCAGGATGCCGCCGATGATCTGGATGGTGCGCGAATTGCGCCGGAGCCAGCCGACTCCGCGCAGCGCGGTGGCCGACCCGAACGCGAGAATCACGAACGGCAGCCCGAGTCCGAGGCAGTACGCCACGATCAGCGCGACACCGCGAGCGGCCGTCGCGCCCTCGGTTCCGGCGGATACCGCCATTACGCCGGAGAGCGTCGGGCCCAGGCACGGCGTCCAGCCGAGCGCGAAGACCGCACCCAGCAGCGGTGCGCCGACGATTCCGGTGAGCCGGCGCGGATGCATTCTGGTGTCGCGCTGCAACATCGGCACCAGGCCGAGGAATACCAGCCCCATCACGATCGTCACCACACCGCCGATGCGTTGCAGCAGTTCACGATTGACGTTCAGGGTCTGGATGACACCGAAGACCGTCGCCGAGGCCAGCACGAACACCACGGTGAAACCGGCGACGAAGAGCCCGGCCGCACCCGCGACCCGCATCCGGCCGGTGCGCAGCGCGACGGCCGCACTCTTGCCCTGGGCTTCGCCGACGGTGACCGGCGGCGCTTCGGCGCCCACGAGCCCGGCCAGATACGACAGATATCCCGGCACCAGCGGCACCACACACGGCGAGGCGAACGAGACCAATCCGGCGAGCAGGCAGGCACCCAGCGCCAGCAGCAGCGGCCCGGTCGCCGCGGTCTGCTGGAACGATTCGCCGACGGAAGCCAATGCCGGCGAGGCGACGGCTGTCACTGCCGGCCCTCCTGCGCGACCTGGTTCACCACCGGCAGCAGATCCTCGGCCAGCAGTGACCGCAGGAAGACCGCGGCGACGCGATGCTGCCGATCGAGCACCAGCGTGGTGGGGATGACGCTGGTCGGGAATTTGCCGCCGAGCGCCAGCAGGCTGCGCATCTCGGGGTCGTAGATGGACGGGTAGCCGACGTGATTGTCGGTCACGAAGTCGCGCGCCTTGTCCTGTTGTGGATCACGCACATTGATCCCCAGGAAGGCGACGCCCTTGTCCTTGGACTGTTCGTAGACCTGTTCCAGCGCGGGCGCTTCGGCGCGGCACGGCCCGCACCACTGTCCCCAGAGGTTCAGTACGACGACCTGATTCGGGAAGTCGTCGACCGAGACGGTCTTGCCGGTCATCAGATTCGGCCCCGAGAGGTGGCCGATCGTGCCGCGGGCGGCCGGTGGATCGTACCGGATATCGGTTTTGCCGCCGGGTGAGACGAAATCGAAGGTGCCGCCCTGGGCGACCGCGTCGTTACCCGACGAACAGCCGGCCAGCGCGGCGACGACCGCCACGCAGGCCAGCAGCATCGGCAGCAGACGCCGGACCGCCCCGCTCACGCCCCGGTCACCCTGGGATCCGAGCCGCCGGACGGCTCGGAGTAGACGATGTCGATCAACGTATCGCCTTGGTACACAAGCGAAGTCAGCGAGGCAAGCGAGCACTGCCGCTGCCGCGGATCGTGCCACAGCCGCTTCCCCTCCAGGAAGCGCCGCAACGTCCACACCGGCAGCTGATGCGACACCACCACGGCCTCGTGCCCGGTCGCCTCCACCCGCGCCTTGTTCACGGCGGCGAGCATGCGATGCGCGATCTGCAGATACGGCTCACCCCACGACGGGGTGAACGGATCGCGCAACTTCCACCAGTGCCGCGGCTTGCGCAGCGCGCCGTCCCCGACCGACACCCGCAGCCCCTCGAAGGTGTTGCCGGCCTCGATGAGGTTGTCGTCGGTGCGCACGATAAGCCCGTGCTGTCCGGCGATCGGCGCGGCGGTCTCCTGGGCGCGCTGCAGCGGCGAGGCGACGACCAGGGCGACGTCGTGATCGGCCAGGGTGCGCGCGACCGTCGCCGCCTGCGAACGACCCGTCACCGAGAGGCTGAAACCGGGCAGGCGGCCGTACAGGATGCCCTTGGGGTTGTGCACCTCGCCGTGGCGCATCACGTGCACGATGGTCTCGGTATCCGAGGCGACGTCGCCGGGTAGCGAGGGAATCTTGCCGGCATCGGCTCCCGAGTCCGCGCCGGGCCCCTGCGAGGGTTCGGCTTCCCCGCTCGCCGCGGCGTCCCCGGGCGACGCCGGTTCTTCGTGCGAGGGGGATTCTGTTGCGGCAGTGACGGATTCGAGCTGATCTGAGTCGCTCACGCGCGGGATCCTTCGGGTGTGGCGGCCGCGGCTGCCGCGGCGGCGGCGGGCAGTGCGGCAGCGATACGGTCGAATGCGTCCTCGTCGAGGGCAGCCGAGACGAACCAGGCCTCGAACGGGCTCGGCGGCGCGTAGACGCCACGTTCCAGCAGCGCGTGGAAGAAGGCCGGGAAGCGCCAGGTGGCGGTGGCCTTGGCGGTGGCGTAGTCGGTAACCGGACCCTCGGCGAAGAACACGCTCACCATATTGCCCGCGAATTGCACGGTGTGCGGGACCCCCGCGGTGGTCAGAGCCTCGGTGATCAGGGATCCGAGGCGTTCGGCGTTGCGGTCGAGGGCGGCGTAGACGTCCGCGTCGGCGGCACGCAGCGTGGCCAGCCCGGCGGCCACCGCCACCGGATTACCCGAGAGCGTGCCGGCCTGGTAGACCGGCCCGATCGGCGCGAGGTGGTCCATGACCTCGGCGCGGCCGCCGAAGGCCGCGGCGGGTAGTCCGCCGCTCATCACCTTGCCGAAGGTGTACAGGTCGCCCGCCACCGGATCGCGCCCGTACCAGCCCGCGGCGCTCACGCGGAAGCCCGTCATGACCTCGTCCATGATCAGCAGGGCGCCGTGTTCGCTGGTCAGCTCGCGCAAGCCGGCGTTGAATCCGGGCAGCGGCGGGACCGCGCCCATATTGCCGGCGGCGGCCTCGGTGATCACGGCGGCGATCTGGCCCGGATATTCGGCGAAGGCCGTGGCGACGGCTTCGAGGTCGTTGTAGGGCAGCACGAGGGTGTCGGAGGCCTGTGCTCCGGTCACGCCCGGCGAGGTCGGCAGACCCAGGGTCGCGACGCCCGAGCCGGCATCGGCCAGCAGCGCGTCGACATGGCCGTGATAGCAGCCGGCGAACTTGACGATCTTGCTGCGCCCGGTGAATCCGCGTGCCAGCCGCACCGCGCTCATGGTGGCCTCGGTACCGGAGTTCACCAGCCGCACCCGCTGCACCGGATCGACGCGAGCGGCGATCGCCTCGGCCAGTTCGATCTCGGCCTCGGTCGGCGCGCCGAAGGACAGCCCGCCGGTGGCGGCGCGCTGCACCGCGTCCACGACGGCCGGATGGGCGTGCCCGAGGATCATCGGCCCCCAGGAACACACGAGGTCCACATAGTCGTTGCCGTCGGCGTCGGTGAGCGTGTATCCGCGCGCCGAAGCGATGAATCGCGGGGTGCCACCCACCGAATTGAAGGCCCGCACAGGCGAGTTCACACCGCCGGGAATGATCGCGGCGGCGCGTTCGAAGAGTCGGGCGGAGACCGGCACGTTTACCTGGGTCGCGCGCGGAGAAGAACTCACGACCACCAGTGTCGCAGCCCCCGCCGAAGCGGTCGACGACAGGGTGTAGTGGGGTGAGCCACCCCACAAGCCGAGGCGCCACATTGTACTCCCACCGACCCGACCAGCAGTTTGCCGAGAGTTTCCTCACACGCGCCGGTCAGCGGCGTTACCGCAACACGCGGCGTAAATTTCCTGTCATAAGGGTTGTCGCTGAGTTGCCCATGCGTAACCTCGTACCCACCATCACGCTCACGGCCGGGAGGGTTCATGCGGAAAGCAGTATTCGGGGTAGCCCTGTTGACAACCCTCGCCGGCTCGGTCGCGGCGGCGACTCAGGCGGCCGCCGTGACGCCGGTGGTCCAGCCCGACCAGCAGCGCGCCGGAGTCATCCTCACCCACGACGAGACCGCCGCACTGGGCGACGGGCCGATTCCCGCACTGGTCACCATGGTCGTTCCGATGAACCGGATCGGGGCGGGCCTCAAACCGGACACCCAGCTCTATCACGACGAGAACGGCAATGTTCACGCCTCACTGCGGCAGGTGATCGAGGAGGCGGCGAGCCATCCGGACGGGAGCGTCGTGGTGATGGCGAACGTCCCCGGATCGCACGGCACGCGCCTGCTCGACGTTTTCCAGCAGTGGCGCTGACCGACGCGGTTCAGGGGACCGGAACGCCCAGGCACAGCAGGGCATAGCCGGTGGACAGCAGGCAATTCAGTGGCGTGGGAAGCAGATCCAGCAGCGAGACCTGATCGGCGCGCAGCGGAGAGACCGCGCCGATGGCCTGCGGATCGGCGGAACTCGCGCCGGTAACGCTCGGCCCGGACGTCTGCGAGGCGGTCGCCGAAGCGTCTGCGGCCGAGGGGCTTTCGGGGGCCGCGGTGGCCACGGCGACCGGCGCCATACCGATCGCCGCGGCCGCGAGAATCGTGAACGAGGTCTTCCGCACTGCTCGGGTGCGCGTGATGGTGCTCATTTTCCGGCAATACCCACAACACTCGATCCGCTATCGGGCGACGCGCCGCGAATTCGGGTGCGGCTGTGGCGAACAGGCGTGTCAGCGCGGGCGAACCGCGCACCGCACCACCAGATCGATGGCCGCGAGGCCCGCGGCCGTGACCAGTACGGTGGCCAGCGCGAGCCACGGACCGGCGTAGTGGGTGGATTCGAAGGCGGGCTGATCCCCCGCCGCCGCGAACCAGGTCCGATGGACACCGAGCCGCCAGCTGGGCACGGCGGCCACCGCGCAGACCACGACCAGCACCAGATCGAGCAGGATCCACAGCCGGCGCATCACGCCACGTCCTCCTTGCCCTCGACAACCTCGTCGTCCCCGGAACAGCTCACCGCGCCCGCCGGAGCTTCGGCGCCATCGGACTCGTTCGGGGCGGCGGTCTCGATCTTCGCCGACCGGGGCGCCGCCGGTTCCTCGGTCACGGGCGCCGAACCCTCGGCGAGCCGGTCGAGCGCGGCGCTCAACTGCGCGCGCAACTGCCGATGATCGCGCGCCCAGGCCTGCACCATGGCGCCGTCGCGCAATTTCAGGCCGATGCCGCGGCGGCGGCGCGGCACTCCGGTCAGCTCACCCAGTGCGCGGGCCGACTCCCAGGGCTCGTCATCCCACGATTCCTCGTCGAGTTCGGGAAAGACTCGCGCGATCGAACTCAGCGGCAGCGTTTCGGTGCCCGCGCGCAGCACGGAGTCGGTGAGTTCGACGCTGACGTGACGTTTTCCGGCCACGACCTGCAGAGTCACGAATCCGGCGAGCAGAATCGCGCAGAAGGCGAGGCCGAACCAGTGCACCGGGCCGCGCCGCAGCGCGAGTTCCAGGATCAGCACGAACAGACAGAGCAGCGGGCCGTAGGCGACCGTTCGCCAGCGGGCACCGGGCTCACTGAACAGCACGGAATCCGGCCGCACCGCGGCGGTGGGTTGGGCGTCGCTCACGCAGGACCTCCGAATACGACGCGCGTGCCGGCGCGAGCGGGTGGCGGCGAAGTCAGCCGACCTTCCCCGGGAGCAGCAGGCCGGCGAGGGTGAGCAGTGCCAAGAGCAGCAGCAAACCCATCACCAGAACATCGCGTCGAATGCTTTGTCGCTGCTGAATCACCACGCGCATCGATGTCTCCGATCCACCGAAGCCATCCGTGCTGCGCTCTCATCGCGGTAGCCGATCGATGCGACCACCGACCGAAAAACCACATCCGAAGAACAACGCACAATCAACGACTTTCAGTTCCCGAGCTCTCTGTGACAACCCTCACCATACATCCCGGTCGGCACGCGACAAATTCGGCCTCGCGTCTCAGTGGCCGTTCGCTCGGAAAAACGCCTCGGATTCCTTTCTGCGGCAGAGGAATACGGCTCCGCAGGCCAGAACCGCCTGTAATATCGCCGCGGCCCCGATCAGCACCGCCGGGCCGCCGGCGACCGCGCCGAGGCCGAACATCGACCCGATGGCGCCGAGCACCAGCACCACGGTCGCCACATCGGCAACCGTGCGCGCCCACAGGCGGCCGCGACCGAGTTGGTACACCACGGCCACCGCGCCGATCCCGACGGCGAGGCCGTAGGTGAGGACCAGTACCTCGAGAATCGAGACCACCAGCTCCATCTGCGCCACGCTGAAGTCGGGCCGCTCGCCGTGCAGCTGGTCGTAGAAGTCCTGGGCGACCTGGCGGCGATTGCCGAGGCGGTCGACCGCGCCGAGGATCAACCGCAACACCCCGAGCGCGACCACGGCCCACCACAGCTGGCAGGCGGTGCGCACATCCTCGGGTCTGGTTCGAATGCCGGGCTCGGCCGGGAGGGTCGCCGGATTCACGACAGCCAGTGCGCGGCCTCGGTGGCCCAGTAGGTGAGCACGATGTCCGCGCCCGCCCGGCGGATGCCGAGAAGCGATTCGAGGATGGCGCCGCGGCGGTCGATCCAGCCGCGTTCGGCGGCGGCGGTGATCATCGCGTACTCGCCCGAGATCTGATAGGCGGCGACCGGAACCGGCGAATGATCGGCGACATCGCGCAGGATGTCGAGATACGACATGGCCGGCTTGACCATCACGATGTCGGCGCCCTCGGCCAGGTCCAGTTCCAGCTCACGCAGCGATTCCCGCCGATTCGCCGAATCCTGCTGATATGTCCGGCGATCGCCCTGCAGCGACGAGCCGACGGCCTCCCGGAACGGGCCGTAGAACGCCGAGGCGTATTTGGCCGCGTAGGCGAGGATCCCGGTATCGATATGACCGGCCGCATCCAGTCCGGCGCGGATCGCACCGACCTGGCCGTCCATCATGCCGCTGGTGCCCAGCAGTTCGGCGCCGGCCTCGGCCTGGGCCAGCGCCATCTCCACGTAGCGCTCCAGGGTCTCGTCGTTGTCGACGGAGCCGTCGCCGGCCAGGACACCGCAGTGCCCGTGATCGGTGAATTCGTCCAGACAGGTATCGGCCATCACGACGGTGTCACCGCCGACCTCCTCGGCCAGCGCGCGCAAGCCGCGATTGAGGATGCCGTCCGGGGCACTGGCCTGGCTACCCACCGCATCCTTGTCCTCCGGACGCGGCACGCCGAACAGCATCAGCCCACCGACGCCCGCCCCGACCGCCTCGGCCGCGGCCTTGCGCAGCGAATCCATCGAATGCTGGTACACACCGGGCATCGAACTGATTTCGCGCGGTTCGGCCAGTCCGTCGGCGACGAACATCGGTAGTACCAATTGCCTTGCTTCCAAGGTGGTTTCGGCGACGAGGCGACGCATCGCGGGGGTACGACGCAACCGCCGCGGGCGGTCCATTCCGGTCATAACCGCACGATACGCCGCGCGGGAGCCCGGCTCCCAGGCACCTCCCGGCCGGTTGGCGTGGGTCACACCCGGCAAATCACGGGCGACGCACCGGCGACGCGGGCGCGGTGCCGAAACCCGTTGCGGCGAGCGGTTTTTGTCGGTGCCCTCCGGTAGAATCGAAGATGTGTTCGAAGGGATTCGTCAACAGTCGAACCGGCCTCGGTAGCGCGCTACTGCCCACGGCGCGCAACCGATCGATCGGCGGTGGGATGGACTGCCCATATCTGTCCCGCCTTCGATTCGGCCCATCGACGACCCGATGAATCTCCATCCGAGGGGAGGATTCTCATGCCCACCGCACCAACGATCATCGATCCCTACGCGCCGCTGGTGAAACAGGCCCTACCGGCCGGCCGGCCGCGCTCCTGGTACGTCATGCACAACCGCAGGTTGAAGGCCATGCGGCTGGCCATCGCCCTGCTCGACTCCGGCGTCTACCGCGCCAACCTCGCCGACAACCAGACCATTCGGCACACCGCCGAGGTCGTCGGCATCCGGCCACCGTCGAACAAGACCTGCAGCCTCGTCCGCGACCTGATGCGCGTACGCCGGGTGTGAGTGCTCTTCCGCAGTACCGCTCAGCGGCCCCGGTTATCGAGCCGCTCAGCGGCTGCGGTCATCGAGCCGCTCAGCGGCTGCGGCGGCTCTTCTTGCGCGGCGGGGGCAGCAGGCCCTCGGCGCGCAGGTGGGCGGCGTGTTCGGCCAGGGCGTCGACCAGCGGGCCGACCTGGGCGATCTCGGGTTGCACATCCACGCGCAGGCCGAATTCGATTGCGGTCTCGGCGGTTTTGGGGCCGATGCAGGCAACGATGGTGCGCGCGTGCGGCTTTCCGGCGATACCGACCAGATTCCGGACCGTGGACGAGGAGGTGAACAGCACGGCGTCGAAACCGCCGGTCTTGATCATCTCCCGGGTTTCGGCCGGCGGCGGCGAGGCCCGCACGGTGCGGTACGCGGTGACATCGTCGATCTCCCAGCCGCGGTCGCGCAGGCCCTCGGCCAGAGTTTCGGTGGCGATATCGGCGCGCGGCAGCAGCACGCGGTTGACCGGGTCGAAAACATCGTCGTAGGGCGGGAAGTCGGCCAGCAGACCTTCCGAGGACTGCTCACCGCTGGGCACCAGTTCGGGATTGATACCGAACGAGCGCACCTTGTCGGCGGTCGCCTCACCGACGCAGGCGATCTTTACACCGGAGAAAGCCCGTGCGTCCAAACCGAATTCGCCGAACTTCTCCCACACCGCGCGCACGGCGTTGGTCGAGGTGAACACGACCCACTGGTAGCGCCCGTCGACCAGGCCCTTGACCGCGCGCTCCATCTGCGCGGGGCTGCGCGGCGGCTCGACGGCGATGGTCGGCACCTCCATCGGGATGGCGCCGTGCATGACGAGCTTCTCGCTCATCTCGCCGGCCTGCTCCTTGGTGCGCGGCACCAGCACGGTCCAGCCGTACAGCGCCCGCGACTCCCACCAGGACATCTTGGCGCGCTTCTCGACCTCCTTGCCGACCGTGACCACCAGCGGTCCGACCAGTTCGGAAGCGGCGGAGTTCAGGGTGGCCAGCGTCGCCTCGATGGTGCGCTGCTGCCGGGTGGTGCCGCGCACGGTCACGGCCACCGGGGTCTGCGGGGCGAGACCGTGCTCGACCAGCGCGCTCGCGGTTTCGGCCAGGTGGCCGGAGGTGGCATGCAGCACCAGCGGGCCGGGAGCGGCCGCGACCGAGGCCCAATCGACCTCACCGCGCACGTCGACCTCGGTGTGCGAGGAGCCCAGGGCGATACCGGCGTAGGCCGGAACCGTGGTCGCCGAGGGCAGCCCGGGCAGCACCTCGAAGTTCATATGCGATCGGGTGACGGCGTTGACCTCGGAGATCACCGAATCGGTGGTCATCGGATCGCCGGAGACCAGCCGCACCACATCGTGTCCGGCGCGGGCCTCGTGGACCAGCGTCTTCGCGACCTCGGCCGGCTCGCCCAGCGCGGGGCGCACGTCGACGGCGGATTCCCCGTCGGGACCCGGCTCGACGGCGGTGCCGATCATGGCCAGCACGCCCTTGTCGACATCGGGGTCGGTGAACGCCAGCCGGGCTCGTCCCAGCACCTCGCGGGCGCGGACCGTGAGCAGTGCCGGGTCACCAGGACCCGACCCGACGAACAAAATCCGACCGGGATGTTTCTTGGTGGCTCGGCTCATGGCTTGTTCTCCATCGGGCTGGGATTGGTGAAGTCGGACGCGCCGGCGGATACCTCGCCGGCCAGCAGGTCGCGCGCCCCCAGCTCCAGGAGCTCACGCGCCAGATCGCGGCCCAGCTGCTCTGCGTTCGCGAGCGAGCCGACCGCCGAGGCCCGGATGACATCCGAACCGTCGATCGCCGCCGCGCCGCCGCGCAGCGACAGTTCCTCCACCACGCGGCCCTCGTCGTCGAGCGATTCGACGACTTCGGCGAGCGCACCGACCGGCGCCGTGCAACCGGCTTCCAGTTCGGCGAGCAGCGCGCGTTCGGCGACGACCGTGGCGCGACTGCCCGGATCGTCGAGGGTGGACAGGATGCTGACGAGATCGCTTTCCTCGCTGCGGCATTCAACCGCGAGCGCGCCCTGGGCCGGTGCCGGGAGCATCTGCACGGGCTCCAGGGCCTCGGCGACCGAACCGAGCCGGTCCACGCGGGACAGCCCGGCCCGCGCGACGACCACGGCGTCGAGTTCACCCTCGGCGACCTTGCGAAGTCTGGTGTCGATATTGCCGCGCAGCGGCACGATCTCGAGGCCGAGGCCGAGGGCGCGCAACTGGGCGGCACGCCGCGGCGCGGAGGTGCCGACCCGGGATCCGGCGGGCAGTTCGCCCAGTACCAGACCGTCGCGGGCCACCAGGGCGTCACGCGGATCCTCGCGCGGCGGTATCGCGGCGATGGTGAAGCGCGGGTCGGGCGCGGTGGGCAGATCCTTGTAGGAGTGCACCGCGATATCGACGGTCCCGGCGGCCAGTTCCTCGCGCAGCGCGGCGGTGAACACCCCGACACCGATCTTCTCGACCGGATCGGAGGATTTGTCGCCGGCCGTCTTCACGATCACCAATTCGGCGTGCTGCCCGGCGGCGATCAGCGCGTCGCGCACGGTGCCTGCCTGGGTCAGTGCCAGCACGCTGCCGCGGGTGCCGATCCGCCACGGGGTATCCGTGGTGCCACGTCGCGTCATGTTGTGCTCCTGCGTGTCGACCCCGGTGGCCGCGCCCCCGAATGCGGTGGCCGTATCAGCGCTCACTGCGGATGCCCCTGTTCGTCTCCGAGATGGCTCGTGGTGAAGTCGTCGGCCAGTTCGCCGCCGAGAGTGGCGATTTCCATCGGCGCCGCAACCGCTTGTGCCGCACCGGGTTTCAATTCGAACAGCTCACGCAGCGCCTCGGCGTAGCTGCCGCCGCCGGGCGCCGAGGCCAGCTGCTTGACCCGGACCGTGGGCGCGTGCAGCAGTTTGTCGACCACCCGGCGCACCGTGCGGGCCACCTCTTCGCGCTGCGGATCGCCGAGATCGGGCAGTTTGGATTCCAGCCGCATCAGCTCCGCCTCGACCACCTCGGCCGCGCGCTGGCGCAGGGCCGCGACGGTCGGGGTCACCTCGGCCATCCGCTGGCCGGACAGATATTTGGCGAGTTCCTCGGCGACCAGGGCGCGCGCGGCGCTGGTGTCGTCGGCCGCCGCGCCTGCTGCGGGATCACGCTGCAGCGTCTCCATGTCGATGACGGTGATATCCGGCAGTCCGGCCACCGCGGGATCCACATCGCGGGGCAGGCCCAGATCGCAGATCACCATCTGATGTCCGGCGCGGGAGACGTTGAGCGCCCGGTGGGCGTCGGCCAGGCTCACCACCGAACCGACCGCGCCCGTGCTGGTGATCACGATGTCGGCATCGGCCATGGCGTTCACCAGATTCGACAGCTCCATCGCGGTCGCCGGTGCGCCGTGCATGGTGGTCGCGGTGTGGGCCAGCCGCTGAGCCCGCTCGAGAGTGCGGTTGACCACGACGATTCGGCCGATTCCGGCCCGTGCCAGATGGGCCACCGACAGCCCGCCCATCGCGCCCGCGCCGACCACGACCGCGGTGCGGCCGGCCAGGTCGCCGAGCACGTTCGCGGCGCGCTCCAGGGCGACCGACACCACCGAGGCGCCCGCGCGGTCGATCCCGGTCTCCGAATGCACCCGCTTGCCGACGCGCAGGGCGTGCTGGGCCAATTCGTGCAGGGTGCGCCCGGCGGCCTGCTGGGCGTCGGCGGCGGCGTACGCCGAGCGGATCTGGCTGAGCACCTGCTGCTCGCCGACGACCATCGAATCCAGGCCGCTGGCGACCGCGAACAGATGTTCCGCCGCCGCCTCGCTGTAGCGCACGTAGGCGTGCCTGGTCAGTTCGGGCAGTGGCAGATCGGAATGCTTGGCCAGCAGATCGCCGACCTCGGCCAGGCCGCCGTGGAAGGCGTCGACCACGGCGTAGATCTCGACGCGGTTGCAGGTGGAGACGATCATCGCCTCGGAGATGTGCTGGGAGGCCAGCATGCGATCGGTGAGCTTGGGCCGGTCCTCCTCGGTGACCGCGACCTTCTCCAGCACCGCCACGGGAGCGCTGCGATGCGAAATTCCGACGAGAAGCACACTCATGGTGCGACCACCGATCCCTTGCTGGTTGGCTCCGTTGCCGAATGCGAGGTTGTCTTGCGGGGTGTGGGCTGGTGGGCCGCGCGTCCGGCCATCCGGCGCCCGATCGGGGTGGAGACCGCGTGCACGGTCTCCCCCGCGGCGACGCGCTCGGTGGCCGCCGGCTCGGTCGCCTCGAGTTCCGCGCTGCGAGCGCGCTCGAACGACAGCATCTGCAGTTCGACGGCGAGGTCGACGCGGCGGACCTCCACGGTGGCCGGAACCGCCAGGTTCACCGGCGAGAAGCTGAGAATGCACTGCACCCCGGCGGCGACGAGTTCGTCGCAGACGGCTTGGGCCGCGGCATCGGGAACGGTGACCACCGCGATCGTGGGCGCGAGTTCGGCGACCGCGGGCCGCAGCCGGGCGGTGTCGAGCACCCGCAGCCCGGCGACCGAGGCGCCGATCACCGCGGGATCGTTGTCGAAGATGCCGACCATGGTGAATCCGCGCCGCGAGAATCCGCCGTAACCGGCCAATGCCCGGCCCAGATTCCCGGCGCCGACCAGGATCACGCGATGGCCGTCCGCCAGGCCGAGAACGTCTTCGATGCGGTTGCGCAGCTTGGCCACGTCGTAGCCGACGCCGCGAACACCGTTGGGGCCGAGGAAGGATAGATCCTTGCGAAGCTTGGCCGAACCGACACCCGCCGCGACAGCCAGTTCTTCACTCGATACGATGAGCACACCCTCGTCGGCCAGGACGGCGAGCACTCGGAGGTAGGTGGCCAGACGGGTCACCGTCGCCTGCGGGATGTCCTTGTTGATGGATTTGCCGGAAACGCTGTTCAGAGCTCTGCCGGAGACGCCACCTGGCGTCTCATGCTGCTCTGTCACGTCGTTCGGCTCCTCGTCCGGCCGGGGGGTAGTGTCCGGGTTTTCGCTTGGTCCACCGCCGACACCGGGCACAGGCATCGGTCTCGGATCGGTATTGGTACACGGGGTGCGGTTGCGTCCGCCGCCAGAAGCAGGCGGGTCGCGTGTCACCACCGTAACCGCTTGTGAAGCCCTGCACAAAGTCGGTGAATTCAGTCACTCTCCACTCGTCGGCTCCACGAATGCCTGCTCACATTCAACCGCCGTGTAGCACCGGCTTCGGCGCAGGCACGCCGGACCGGCGATTTCCCCGCGCGAATGCGGCGATTCGCGGCTAATCGCAGGTCTGTCGGCACGGTGGCATTTAATGGCGATATGAGTACTGCCACGCATTCGGTGACTTTGCTGACCCGCGAGGGCTGCGGTATGTGCACGGTCGCACTGACGCAACTGCGCGCCATCTGCGCCGACTTCGGGATGGAACCGGCGACCGTCGATGTGGACGCGGCGGCGGCCACCGACCCGTCGCTGCGGGCCGAGTTCGGCGACCGGCTGCCGGTGGTGCTGCTCGACGGCCGCGAACACAGTTACTTCGACGTGGACGAATCCCGGTTGCGGGCCGATTTGAGTCGCTGAGCACACATCGCCGAGCAGCCGTCGGGACAACGCTGTGCTCGGCTAATGTTGGAGTGTTCGCGCGAACAGGCGGAGGTACTGGTGCCGGAACGATCGAAAGATGCGAGGACGGGCTTCATCGCGGGAAGGTTCGGCGAATTCCCGGCGCGCTGGGGGCAGGGTCTGTCGGACCAGCTCACGCGGATCGCGCGCAGCCCGTTCGGGCCCAGCGAGGAGGAGGTACGCGCCAACCTCGCCGGTGAGGCCAGCGCCGATGCCGCCCTCGCGCTGCACGACGCGGAATTGGCCGAAAGCTATGGCGCCGAAGCCGATTCGGAATTACCGCCCCATGCGCGCCCGCCGCGCGACCTGACCGCTGCGGCATTTTTCGACGTGGACAACACGATGGTGCAGGGCGCCTCGATCGTGCACTTCGCGCGCGGCCTGGCGGCGCGGAAATATTTCAAGACTTCCGACCTCGTCGATATGGCCTGGAAGCAGGTGAAATTCCGGGTCACCGGTAAGGAAAGCCAGGGCGATATGGCCAGCGGCAAGGAAAAGGCGCTGTCATTCATCGCCGGCCGCTCGACTGCCGAACTCGCGGCCCTGGGCGAGGAAATCTACGACGAAATCATCGCCGACAAGATCTGGCCCGGCACCCGCGCGCTGGCGCAAATGCATCTGGACGCCGGTCAGCAGGTGTGGCTGGTGACCGCCACGCCGGTGGAACTCGCGCAGGTCATCGCGAAGCGCCTGGGATTGACCGGCGCGCTGGGCACGGTCGCCGAAAGTGTGGACGGCGTCTTCACCGGACGGCTGGTCGGCGATATTCTGCACGGCCTGGGCAAGGCACATGCGGTGCGCACCCTGGCCATTCGCGAGGGGCTCAATCTCAAACGCTGCACGGCCTATTCCGACAGCCACAACGACGTGCCGATGCTCTCGCTGGCCGGTACCGCGGTGGCGATCAACCCGGATTCGGACCTGCGTGAGGTCGCCAAGAATCGCGGCTGGGAGATCCGCGATTTCCGCACCGGACGCAAGGCCGCCAAGATCGGCGTTCCCACCGCGTTGGCGCTGGGTGCGGCCGGTGGGGCGGCGGCGGCCGTCCTCACCCGCAGGCGCGAACAGCACGGCTGAGATTTTCCGGAAGGAAACGATCGAGCCTCCTCGCCACAGCGAGGAGGCTCGATTTCTCCGGCTCTGTTCCGGCGTCAGCCGGTGAAGGGGTTACGCCGCTTGGTGAGCAGTTTGTACAGCGTCTGCTGGATGGTCTCGCGGACCTGATCGGTGACCTCGAACATCGTCATCGGATCGTCGGCGGCCTCGGCCGTATAGTCCGCGGTCGCGATGGGCTTGCCGAATTCGATGGTCCACTTCGACGGCAACGGGATCGCGCCCAGCGGTCCCAGATGCGGAAATGTCGGAGTCACCGGGAAATACGGCAATCCGAGCAGGCGGGCCAACGGCTTGATGTCGGCGAGTTTCGGATAGATCTCCTCGGACCCGACGATCGAGCACGGAATGATCGGCACACCGGTTTTCACCGCCGCCGAGACGAATCCGCCGCGCCCGAAGCGCTGCAGCTTGTAGCGCTCCGAATACGGCTTGCCGATGCCCTTGAAGCCCTCGGGGAACACCCCCGCGACCTCGCCCGACCGCAGCAGCCGCTCCGCGTCGGCGGGGCAGGCCAGAGTGTGGCCCGCCTTGCGGGCCAGCCCGCCGACCACCGGCGTCTCGAACACCAGATCAGCGGCCAGCAAGCGCAGCGACCGATGGGCGGGATGCCGGTCGTGCACGGCCAGCTGCAGCATCAGCGCGTCCAGTGCCACCACGCCGGCGTGATTGGAAACCACCAGCGCACCACCGGTGGACGGAATGTTGTCGATGCCGTTGACATCCACCCGGAACCACAGATCCGACAGTGGCCGCAGGGTCGGCAGGATGACCGATTCGAGCAGATGCTCGTCCCGCCCGAATTCGTCGACCTGGTAGTCCCCGGTGAGGCGGCGGCGGGCGAAATCGGCGGTATTGCGAATACCGTCGGCCACCGCACTCCGCACCAGATCACCCAGCGAGCGCGGCGGCGCCGATTCGGCCAGCCGCTCGGTCAGCGAGGTCACCGGCTGCAGGGCCGACTCTCCGGGCCAGCGCCGCGACGCCGGGCGCTGCCGGGCCTCGAAATCCGTCTCGTGCAGGTGAATGACTTTGGCCACGTCGTTCATCGATGTGCTCCCGTCCCGGCCCCGACGAGGCCGAGGAGTCTGTTTTCTGCAGCGTCGATCCAGCGCGGATCGATGACGGGCCGCAACGCTGCGCCCCCGATGAAGTCGTCGAACGCCTGCACCGTCGTCCAACGCGGTGCGAAGCCGAGTTCGGTACGCATTCTCGTGGTGTCCAATCCACAGCCGAAGTGGAAGTAATCGATCTGCTCGGTGGTGAACTCACGCATCACCGGGCCCATGAACGACCGGCCGACCGTCTGGAAAACACTCATCGGCACCGGTAGTTCGACGCGACCGGCGCGGCGGATGGCTTGCGACAATGCCAGCGCCCCGTCACCGGCGACATTGAAAGTGCCGCCGGGTGCGGAATGCGCGGCATGCGCCAGCACCGCGATCGCGTCCTCTTCGTGCAACAGCTGCATACGGGGGTCGCGGCCGAAGATCGTCGGCGTGATCGGGGAGCGGAAATACTGCACGCCCCGGCCCGCCAGACGCGGCCCCACTATCGGTGCGAATCGCAGGATCGTCGCGGCGATATCCGGACGCCGGCGCGCCATTCCGCGGACGAATCCCTCGACCTCGATCATGTCGCGCGCGAACCAGCCCTTCGGCGGCGTGCGCGCACTCATTTCCTCGGTGAATTTCGCCGGATCCTTCGGACCGCAACCGTAGACCGCCGAGGAGGAGCGGACCACCACACGGCGCACACTCGGCGCCTTCTGGCAGACCGCCATCAGCTGCATGGCGCCGAAGACGTTGTAGTCCTTCATCGCCGCCCGGCCGCCACCGGCGGGCGGGCGGGACAGTACGGCCGGATGCACGACGGTGTCGACCTTATTTCCGTCGATCACCTTGCGAATCAACGGGTTTCGAATATCGGCGCGCACGAACTCGGCCCGGCCCATCCGGCGCAGCAGATCGCGACTGGGCATGCGGGCATCGACCGCGATGACCCGTTCGATCGCGGGATCGGCCGCCAGCCGAGTGACGACATTGCCGCCGAAGAAGCGGCTCGCGCCGGTGACGAGGACAACTTTGGGCGGCTGGTCGTTGCGGCCAGCCGTACGCCCGTCCCGCATATCCGAACCCACGCCGAATCCCACCTGTGCACCCCTGCTTGGCTAGTTCCGTTAACCAGAGTAGCGGCTGTTACGGAGGTGGCCGAGAGTATTAACCAGGATCTAACGATGACTTCAGTCACCGGAAACAAATGCCGAAGCCCGCCACCCAAGTCGATGGCGGGCTTTCAGCTAATTTCCAGCGTGTAAGTTTACTTGCCGAGTTTGCGACGCTGCACGCGCGTACGGCGAAGCAGCTTGCGGTGCTTCTTCTTCGACATCCGCTTACGGCGCTTCTTGATCACAGAACCCATAGGGTTGTTCCTCGCGTTCTCTCTCTACCCTCGGCACGCACGCCGGTTACGTACGCCCATCTTCCGGTTCGCTCGGCGGCCGCCTGGCAACCAGTGTTCAGCTCCCGACCTGACCCAGATCGGCAGCGGGTAACACAACGGTGGTTCATCGTACCGGGCCAACCCACGGCGAACGAAACGGGCACCGCCGTGCCCGGTCGCCGACACCGCCGACCGGCGTTCGCACGCTGCTATCCGGCGTCGAAGTACGACGTCTGCAGGTAGTCGTGCACCGCCTTGGCGTGTACCCGGAACGATCGACCGACTCTGACAGCGGGTAGTTCTCCCGAGTGAACCAGCCGATACACCGTCATCTTGGAAACCCGCATCAGATTCGCCACCTCGGCAACGGTGAGGAACTGTGTTCCTCCACCGCCGATGACAGGACCGGAACTCGCAGAGCTGTTTCCAGACATCATTGCACCACTGACCTCCGGCACGTCCGCGCCGCCGGCTTCCCCACCGGCGGAACAGACACGCACGTGCTCCCCCGAGCTTAGCGTTACCAGTGGGATTGCTGCGACGGGTGGGAGAAATAGCAGTGTCACCAGCGGATGTCCCGTCACACCCGGCGGCCACTCCGCGGTTACTCGCCGGTCGCCCCCTGTTCGGCCGAGCGGCGCTTGGCCGCGTGCAACGCCTCCCAGAACGCCGAGCGCACGCCGCCGCGCTCGAGCTCGCGCACGGCCGCCGCGGTGGTCCCCGCCGGCGAGGTCACCGCGGCACGCAACTCCGCGGCATCCTGACCGGACTCCTCCAGCAGCGCCGCCGAGCCGAGCATGGTCTGCACCACCAGTTCGGTGGCCACGTCCCGCGTCAGGCCGAGGCCGACGCCGGCTTCCACCATGGCCTCGACCACCAGGAAGAAGTACGCGGGTCCCGAACCCGACACCGCGGTCACCGCGTCCATCCGGCTCTCGGCGACGGTGACGACCCTGCCGACCGCCCCCAGCAGCTCCGAGACCGTATCCAGCTCGGCGGATTTCGCGTAGCGCCCGGCCGCGATCGCGCTCATGCCCTGGCCAACCAGCATCGGGGTATTCGCCATGACCCGCACGACCGGGAATCCGGCGGGCAACTTCGACTCCACCCGGGCGGTGGTCACACCGGCGGCGAGCGACACCAGGATCTGATCGCGATCGTTGTCGAGTTCGAGTTTGCCGAGCTCGGTCAGCACGGCGTCGACATCGTGCGGCTTCACCGCTACCACCAGCACATCCGCACCCGCCGCGGCCTCGGCCAGACTGTCGGTGACCCGGATGCCGAACCGCTCGCTCAACACCTGCGCGCGGGTCGTCACCGTCTCGACCACGACCAGATCCTTACCCGGCCGCCCGGCCTCGAGCAGCCCGGCAATCAACGCCTCGCCGATCCGTCCGCCACCGATCACCGCAATTCTCGTCATGAGGCCCAAGGCTATCCGTGCGCGGCGGCCGACGCGGGGCAGGGGCGATCAGTGGGAGCGGGGCAGCGGAATCAGCGCGAGCTGGCGGGTCTGCGCAACCACCGCGCCCGTGCTGTCGAGGACCAGTTGATCCTCGTCGAACATGCGCTCCCCGATTTCGTGGGCGGTCGCGATTACCCGCAGCCAGCCCGGCGCGGGCCGACGCCGCAGATAGGTGGTGAGCTGCACGGTCGGGGCCCAGCCGAACCGGCCCATGTTCATCGGCACGGGCGGGCTCATATCGCCCGCCATCATGGCGAAATACGCGGCGACGTCCGGATCGCTGCCGTCGGCGGCGCGCGGACGGATCCACAGGCGCAGCCGCGGCTCGCCCCGCTCGCCGGACAGGAACGGCGCCCAGGCCGGATCGATCGCCACCGAGGCGCCTCGCGAGACGTTGACCAGCCGGCCCATCGGAGAATCCGGCGCGTCGTAGCCCAGGGCCTCGGCGGGCGGTTCCGGCGGCATATCCGCCACGGTCTCGCGCCGATAGGCCGGTTCCGCGTCGTCGAGGTGGCCGAAGGTGAACGCCGAATGCACCAGCGTGCGACCACTCTGGACCAGATCGGCGTCGACCAGGCAGATCTGGCGGCCCGTCTTGCGGATACGGACCTCGTACTCGACCTCGCCCGGGTCCGGGGCGCCGAGGAAATCGGTGCTCGCCGCGATCGGGAACATCTCGGCCAGATCGGGGTGCACGGTGCGCAGCCGGGTCGTGGCGGCGGCCGCCGACGAGGCGACCATGGTGCCGCCGTGCAGCTTCTTGCCGATCGTCCACACCGGGTCGATGACGCCGCGATAGCGCGCGAACTCTGCGGAAACCTCCACCTCGGTCACCGCGCACACGCGGCTGAACGGTGCGTCGTCCAACTCCGGCCGTACCGTCTCGACCGCCAGTTCCGTCACCCGCCGCTCCTCTCCGTGGGCCCAGCCGGCTCCGGCCCGGCTCGTACACCGTATAAGTCTGCCGGACGGTCCCTCGATTCCCTACCGGGTGTGACGAAGCTGTACGGGCACAGGCCGATCAACCCTGGCGGGTCTGTTCCCGCCCCGGCACCGGCTGCAAATTGTTCAGATGTGTGCGCGCGAACCGCAGCGCTCGCCCCAGCATCGCCGCGCGGTCGGCGGTGGTCCGTGCGTTCTGGGTGTTCACCTCGATCACGGCGTGACCCCGGAAACCGTTGCGCACCAACGATTCACACACTTCCACACAGGGTTGCCCACCCTCGCCGGGAATCAGGTGCTCGTCGTGGGCGGCGCCGCGGCCGTCGGCCAGGTGCAGGTGCGCCAGACCGCCGCCCATGCGGTCGGCCAGCGTCAGCGCATCCATCCCGGCGGTCGCGGTATGCGACAGATCCAGGGTGTAGTGCCGGAAGCCGGTATCGGTCGGATCGTAGGACGGGCTGAACGCGGTCACGGAAAGTCCCGGTCCACCACGGCGTTCCAGCCGGCGCGCCGAACCGGAGCGGCGTCCGAACAGCGTGTCGGCGCGCATGGGGAACATGTTCTCCACCGCGACCACGACCGGACTGCTGTCCTCGAGTTCGCCCACCTGCTGGGCGAAGCCCTCCGCATAACGCCGCTGCCAGCGGAAGGGCGGATGCACCACCACGGTCGCCGCCCCCAGCGACTCCGCCGTCCGCACACTGCGTTCGAGTTTGGCCACCGGGTCGGCACCCCATACCCGCTGCGAGATGAGCAGACAGGGCGCGTGCACGGCCAGCACCGGCACCGCGTACCGGCGCACGTACGATTGGACGGTGGCGATGTTCTGGCTGGCCGGCTCGGCCCAGACCATCAATTCCACGCCGTCGTAACCCAATTCCGCGGCATACCGGAACGCCGCCTCGGTGTTCTCCGGATAGACCGACGCCGTCGACAACCCCACCTGAACGGTGGTCCCCACCTGACCGCTGTGCCCCACTTGCTGCTCCCTGCTCAGTTCGTGCTGAGAAGAAAGGCTAGCGGTCCGAGCGTCACGAAGATGCCCACAACGACCGCGATCACCGTGCTGAGGATGTCGTCGGTGCGGCGCAGCACGCGAACCAGCGCGACCAGACCGAGAATTACGACCATCGCCAGCACCAGGGCCAGGAACGGCATGACGTCCCACATCTGCTCGAAGCCCTTGAACAGCAACATTCCCGCGACCGCCGCGCCGACGGCCTGGCCGCCGAGGATCATCCACTGCCGCCGGTTGAGATCCTCGACCGAGCCGCGGCGGGACGCCGGTCGGCTCAGCTGCGGCAGTTTGTCGCGCAGGGAGAAGCTGCGCGGGGCGGCCCGGCGCCGGCGCGGGGTGGGCTCGATCTCCTCGTCGTCGAGCAGATCGTCGTCGTAGTCGTCCTCGGGTTCGTCGAGTTCGACCGGTGCGTAGAACTCGGTGCGCGCCTCAGCCGGATCGAGGAGATCGATCACCCCGCGGCGCGGCCCGCGATCGCGGCGCGCATCGGCCCCGCGCCGCTCCTCACGCGCTCCGGCATCGCGCAACAGATCTCCGGCAACGGTCTGCCCGGACAGCAGCGGCTGCTCCCGGGCGGCCAGCGACCATCCCGGCGACCGGTCCTCGGCCGGCTCGTCCGGGTGGCCGCCGGATCCGGGTTCGTCGAAATCCCGGGGAGCCGAAGCCGGAGCACCGGGCCGCCGCCGCGCCGACCACGCGGGAAGTCCCTGGCGGGCGTCGGCGCCGTTGCGGCCGCCTGCGGGTGCCTCGGGCGCGCCCGACCCGTCGCGCCCCGGCTTGGCACCGTTGCGGCGCGGCAGGTCGGCGCGTCCCGGTGTCGGGAAGTCGGGCGCACCGAATTCACGGCCTGCCGGAGCGCCGAATTCGCGGTGCGGAGAGGGGGTTTC
Organism: Nocardia sp. 852002-51101_SCH5132738; assembly: GCF_001665695.1. Lineage (NCBI taxonomy): Bacteria > Bacillati > Actinomycetota > Actinomycetes > Mycobacteriales > Nocardiaceae > Nocardia > Nocardia sp. 852002-51101_SCH5132738. The sequence continues at coordinate 65,449 of NZ_LZML01000049.1, forward strand.
GGGCGGGCGAGGCGGCGCCCAGGCCGCGGTCGGCGGCGTGGGGTCGGTTCCCATGCCGCCCTGGAACGGCGGCACCATCACGGTGTTGCTCTCGTCGGGGTCCGGCCGGTGCCGGCGCCCGGGACGCCCCGAATCCACCGGTGTCTCGGGAGCGGCGAACGCACCCGCCGCCTCCCGCTCGGCCAGCGCCTCCCGCAATTCGCGGCGGGCGCGGCGACCGGTGGGCGCCGGCGCGGCATCCGCACCGTACGGCGCGGGCGCACCCTCCGGCGCGGCGTGCCGGGTGGAATCGGGCTGGGCGCCGTATCCGGGAGCGTCGTATCCGGGGGCCGCGCCGAACTCCGGCGAGGAATATCCGCCCGGAGAGTCGAACGAGGTGGGCTGGAAGCTGTTCGCCGCGTACCCCGACGGCTCCCAGGAATTCGGCGCGCTCGGCGCCTCCGGAGCGGCGGCCAGGGGATCGTAGAAACTGATCGGGCCGGACAGCGGTGATTCGGCTTCGTATCCGGGTGCCGAGAGCTGGAAGTCCGGCATCGGTTCCGGATCCGGTTCGGCCTCCGGAGCGGCGTGCGAGGAGGAGCCCTCCCGAACCGCCGGCAGGTCGCCGGTCAGGTCGGTGACCGCGATGCCGCGTCCGCCTCTGCGCCGGCGACCGCCGCCCGACGCCGGAACTCCCTGGCCGTTGCGCGCCAGCAGTTCGGCGACCGACAGCTGGGTCGAATCCTCACTCATGCCGGCTCCTTTCGGTCGTGAACGGGCTGCGGCGCGAGGACGCCGGGCTGCCGCCTCCGCTCCTGCCGTTCACGACGGTCCTTTCCGATTGACCGCTTCCCGCATCGATCATCCCGATACGGCCTCGGTCGGGCCCGGCACTCCGATGGGCCGAGTACTACCCGGACCCGGGTCGCTACCCAGGTCGGTATCCAGTTTGCGCAGGATCAGTCCTTCGCGCAGCGCCCACGGGCAGATTTCGAGCGTATCGAGGGACAACGCCCGCATACTCGCCTCCGCTACCAGTGCGCCGGCCACCAATTGCTGGGACCGGTCGGAACTGACACCTTCCAATTCTGCGCGATCGGCGGCGGTCATCCGAGAGATGAATGCGATCAACTGCCGCAGACCGGAACTGGTGAGACTACGCCGCACACGCGGTCCCGCCGCCGAAGGGGCGGCTCCGGTCAGCCGGGCCAGCGAGCGGAAGGTTTTCGAGGTGCCCACCGCCAAATCCGGACGCCCGACCGCGAGCAGTTGTTTGGCCGGTATCACCAACTCGGCGTCGAGCCAGTCCCGCAGCACCGCCACCCGGCGCTTACCCGGCGGATCGCCGTTCAGCCAGTCTCTGGTCAGCCGGCCCGCCCCCAACTGCAGCGACAACGCCGCGTCGGGCGCCTCGTCGCAGCCGTTGCTCATCTCGAGCGATCCGCCGCCGATGTCGAGATTCAGAATGCGTCCCGCGCTCCACCCGTACCAGCGCCGCACCGCCAGGAACGTCAGCCGGGCCTCGTCGACACCCGAGAGCACCCGCAGATCGACACCCGCGCGCGAGCGGATCTGGGCCAGCACGTCATCGGAATTGGCAGCCTCCCGCAGCGCCGAGGTCGCGAACGGCATCAGCTCCACACAGCCGGAAGTCTTTGCGATACTGGCGAATTCGGTGATCGTCTTGGTGAGCTTGGCCGCGCCCTCGGGCGTGATGCAGCCCGCGTCGTCCATATTCTCCGACAGCCGCAAGGTGGCCTTCGTCGAGCTCATCGGCATCGGGTGCCCACCCCGATGCGCGTCCACCACGAGCAGGTGGACGGTATTACTTCCCACATCGAGAACACCGAGCCGCACATGAATACGGTACCGGGGTCGGTGGAGGCACCGGAGGACGAATCGGAACTCCCCTCACCACACCAGCCCGGAACTGGGGCTCGAGCGGCAAAGCTGTTAGCGTCTGGCGATGTGACCGCAGGAGCATCCGCGCCCACCCCCGTCTCGCCGGACACGACGCCGGCCGGGCCGCGACCAGCTGCGAAGATGGATCCGGCGCCGGAGGTCGATCTCGACTTCCCGCGGGAGTGGATCGAATTCGTCGATCCGGCAAATGCCGAGCATCTGATCGCGGCCGATCTCACCTGGCTGCTGTCGCGCTGGACCTGCGTCTTCGGCACGCCCGCCTGCCAGGGCATCATCGAAGGCCGCCCGGACGACGGCTGCTGTTCGCACGGCGCGTTCCTCAGCGACGACGACGATCGCAAGAAGCTGGCCAAGGCCGTGAAGATGCTCACGCCGCAGGATTGGCAGCTGATGGACGAGGCGCGCGATCGCGACGGCAAGATCCGCAAGAAGCTGTATCTGGAAGAGGACGAACTCGACGACGAGCCGGCCATCCGCACCCGCCGCTACGAGGGCGCCTGCATCTTCCTCAACCGCCCGGGTTTCGCCGGCGGAATCGGTTGCGCCCTGCACACGATGGCCCTGCGCAAGGGCATCGAGCCGCTGACGGTGAAGCCCGAGGTGTGCTGGCAGCTGCCGATCCGGCGCACGCAGGACTGGGTCGACCGGCCCGACGGCGAACAGATCCTGCGCACCACCATCACCGAATACGATCGGCGCGGCTGGGGCCCGGGCGGTTTGGATCTGCACTGGTACTGCTCCGGTTCGCCCGACGCGCATGTCGGTAGCCGCCCGGTCTGGCAGTCCTACGCGCCCGAACTGATCGAATTGATCGGGCAGCCGGCCTACGACGAACTGGCCCGGCACTGCCGCCGTCGCGAAGGACTGGGCCTGATCGCGGTGCATCCGGCGACGACCGCCGCGCGCGAGAAAGCCGAAACCGAACCGAACGGGAATACCTGATCCGCCAACCCATTTCGTAGGAATATGGGTAACGCGCCGGGTATGCCGGCATCCGAGTCCTCCGTTGTCGAGCACGAATCCGCGGGAACCGATTCCGCGCCGGGATCACGCCCGGGCGCACCCCGGATTCTGTTGATTTCCGGAAGTACCCGGCCGGGTTCCACCAACACCGCCGCACTGCGCACCTTCGCCGATCTCGCCGCGCCGGCATTCACCGCGGAATTGTTCACCGGGTTGGTCGAGATTCCGGCCTTCGTGCCGGGCGATCAACCCGCCCCGCAGGCGGTGCGGGCCCTGCGTGAACAACTCGCGGCCGCCGATGCCGTGGTGTTCTGCGCACCCGAATACGCGGGATTCATTCCCGGCAGTCTGAAGAATCTGCTGGAGTGGACCGTCGGCAACGCGGATCTGCACGAGAAACCGGTGGCCTGGATTTCGGTGGCGGCCCCCGGACGCGGTGAAGGTGCGATCACCTCGCTGCGCACGGTGCTGGGATATGTCGGCGCGGTGGAAATCGAATCGGCGTGCCGGCGAATTACCGTACTGAGCGCCATGGTCGGGGCCGACGGAACGGTTTCGGACGCGGCCGTGCGACAGGCTCTCGCCGAATCGGCCGCCGCGATCGGCGCACATCTTTCGGCCGCGGCGGCGCCGCGGGAATTGTGAAGTACCTCTGTACGGTCATCGGCTCGCCATGCGCGCTTCACATACCCGTGATAGGTGTAGGTCATGATGAGGAAATTCCTGGCTACTGCCGCTCTCGCCGCGGGTGCGGCCCTCACCCTTGCTCCCGCCGCGCACGCCGACCCGATGACCGATCCGGCCAACTACTCGCTGCAGAACGACAACTTCGTCGCCTACAACGACCCGGCGGCGCTGTCGGCGAAGGACAACGGCAAGCAGGTCATCGTGAGCCCCTACGGCACCTCCAAGCCGATCGCCTGCCACGACAACACCGCGCCGCTGGACGACTGCTGGCAGCGTGACGACTTCGGCTGGTTCCAGCTGCAGAAGCAGGAGCTGCCGCAGATCGGCATCGCCTGGGTGCACGTCGTCTAACAGAACCCTCAGCAGCTCGGCGTCGATCAGCTCAGCGTCGATACGGAAAAGCCGCGAGGCCCGAGGGCCTCGCGGCTTTCTCGTACCGGCGAGAATCAGGCCTCGAGTTTGTACCCGAGCCCGCGCACGGTCACCAGATGTTCGGGCTTGGCCGGATCGGCCTCGATCTTCGAACGCAGCCGCTTGACGTGGACGTCCAGGGTCTTGGTGTCGCCGACGTAATCGGCACCCCAGACGCGGTCGATCAGCTGGCCGCGGGTCAGCACCCGGCCGGAATTGCGCAGCAGGTATTCCAGCAGATCGAATTCCTTCAGCGGCAACGTCACCGATTTGCCGTTGACCTGCACGGTGTGGCGATCCACATCCATGCGCACCGGGCCGGCCTCGAGGACGCCGCTCTCGCCGGACCCGTCCATCTCCTCACCGGCGCCGCGGCGCAGCACCGCCCGGATGCGGGCGATCAGCTCGCGTGAGGAGTACGGCTTGGTGACGTAATCGTCGGCGCCCAGTTCCAGGCCGACCACCTTGTCGATTTCACTGTCGCGGGCGGTCACCATGATCACCGGCACACTGCTGCGGGTGCGCAGCTGCTTGCACACGTCGGTGCCGCTCATCCCGGGCAGCATCAGATCCAGCAGGACGATGTCGGCGCCGGAGCGGTCGAATTCCGACAGCGCGGATGGCCCGTCGCCCACGACCGTGACCTCGAAGCCCTCCTTGCGCAGCAGGAACGCGAGCGGATCGGCCAGCGACTCCTCGTCCTCGACGATCAACACACTGGTCATCGGGTTGCCTCCACACCGTTTTGTCCGGTCCGCCGGCGCGGACCGTCGTCGTTCTTGCCCACCCCGATTGCGGTGGGGCTCTTCCTCTCCGCCGGGGCGGCGGAATTCTGGTTGCCTGATTCGACCGCGGGAATACGCAGCGTGAACGTGGAACCGGTACCCAATTTGCTCCACAACGTGATTTCCCCGTTGTGATTGGCGGCCACGTGTTTGACGATAGCCAGCCCGAGTCCGGTTCCGCCGGTGGCGCGCGAACGCGCCTTGTCCGCGCGGAAGAAACGTTCGAAGACCCGTTCCTGGTCTTCCTTGGCGATACCGATACCGCGATCGGTGACCGCGATATTGACGTGGCCGTTGCGCAGCGACCGGCTCACCGATACGTGCGAGCCCTTCGGCGAATAGTTGATCGCGTTCTCGACCAGATTCGACAGCGCCGTCACGAGCAGAGTTTCGTCGCCGAGTATTTCCAGTCCACTGTTGGCATCGGTGCTGACGGTGATTCCGGCGGCTTCGGCGGCGGTACGCGACCGTTCGATCGCGGCATTGACCACGGTGTCGACGTCGACTGCCTCGAGCTGCGGCAGCTTCTCGGCCCCCTGCAGCCGCGAGAGCGCGATCAGCTCGGTGACCATCTTGCCCATCCGGTTCGATTCGCTGACCAGACGCTGCCCGAAATGCCGCACCGAATCCGGATCGTCGGCCGACTCCAGCATGGCCTCGGCGAGCAGACTCATGGCGCCGACCGGGGTCTTGAGCTCATGGCTGACATTGGCGACGAAATCGCGGCGGGTGGCCTCCATGCGAGCCTGTTCGGAGTCGTCGTCGGCGAACAGGACGACGAAGTTCGAATCACCGCGCGAGAGCGGGCGGGCCACACCGCGCACGGCGATGCTGTTGCGGCCGGGCAGCGGATTCTTCAGCGTCTGGTCGAACTCGACATCCTCGCCGGTGGCGATCACCTTCTCCACCGCCGCCCACGCGCGTTCGTCCAGCAACCGGTTGCGGACCAGGCCCAGTTCCTCGGCGCGCGGATTGACCAGCACCACGTCGCGATATTCGTCCACCACGGCGATGCCGCTCTCGGAGGCCAGCACGATCAGATCCAGGACCTGCGACATGGTCAGGCCGGATTCGGCCGCTCGACGCTCGGCTTGCCTGGCGTTCATGTACGGGATGACCAGGCCACCCACGGCCAGACCGACTACGGCCGCGAGGACTGCAAGCAGCACGGCCTGGGGAACGCTCACATAGAGAATCGTACGGTCGCGGACACGTACTCCAAACCCGGGTTGACGAAGTTTCGCGCAGGTCACGGCTGATTCCGCGATCGTTGGCCGGGTGTTCACACAAAGTTGGCCGAGCCCCGGATCGGCCCCGACCGGCGGTTTTCGGCCGCCGGGCAATGGTCGCGCGAACAGTTTTCCTTGCGGCACCGCACATCTGGAGTCCGCGCGAATCGCGCGTGAACACCTCCGGCGTGTCGATCCGCCGCGGCGCTCGTCCAGCGACCCGCGCCGAGTGTGAGGTGCGCCTCAATCTCGCACCGTCGACACCGGCCGGAGACGAAAAGTCCCGGGTACGTACGCCGTTGTACGTTCCCGGGACCGTCGGGGAGCCTCCTACCGGCTCACCAGCCGGAGTCTCCCTTGACCGGGATGTTCACGAAGCTAGGGGCATTCGGATCCAGTTGCAGGTGTTCGGGTTTTAGGCCGGTGTCCGCTAGCATCGGCGCGATCGGCAGGCCCTTGGGGAAGTTGCCGGCGAACACGTCCACCCGCAGGCGATGGCCGGGCGCGAGGACGGCCTGCGTGGCGGGCAGCGCGATGTTCAGTTCGGTCACTTCGCCGGGAACCGTCGGCTGCCGCTTGTCCAGCGAGGTGTAGGCCCGCGGGTCGGTGTAGTCGCCGTTCTCGGACCGGGTGCTGTTCGCCTCGTCGACCTCACGTAGCGAGGCCATCAGTTGCCCCGAGGACAGCACGGTCGACTGCCCGTCCGGCGCGACGTCGTTGACCGTCACCGTCCAATACCCGTCGGCGGCGTCCTGAACGGTGTTGAGCCGCACCGCGATCGGGCCCGAGATGGTGGTCTCCCCGGCGACCGGGGCGCTGGTGAAGGTCAGCGCGTTGGTTTCCGCGATGCGCGAGTCCTTGCCGCAGCCGTCGATGACGGCGAGCACACCGGCGGTCGCCTGCGCGGCATCGTTGGAGCACAGTGTGGTGAGCCCGGGCGCCACCGTCAGACGTGTCGGCGCACCGGTGAATTCGCCGGTCAGCGAGCCGTCGTAGACACTGTTCGCGGTACCGCTGCGGTCGCCCGACAGGTACATGCGACGGTACTTCGCGGCCTCCTCGGCCGGCGCCGACGGTCCGAAACCGCCCTGGGTGATCCAGCCGCCGCCCTGTTCGCGCAGCGTCACCGGACCGTAGGTGTCGATGCCGTTGTCGATTCCCTTGAGCCACTTGTCGAACCACGCTCGCTGCAGTACGTCCAGCCGCGGCGGCAGACCGGGCTTGCCGTACTCGTTGCCCGAGTTGAGGTGGTAGGTGTTGCCCATGAACAGTTGCTTCTGCCCGGGCGGGAGCGGAATCCGGTTGTAGATCTTGGATTCGGAGTAGGTGAACAGATCGTGCCACCCGCCGGTGACGAAGGTCGGCACCTGAATCCGGCCCGGATCACCGATCCACGCCTGCCGTTCCGAGGACATGTCGTTCAACATGTTCTTCACCCGCGGATCGAGGGTGTTCATATCGGTGTTGGTGTAGGCACTCAGCAGTACATCCATATAGGTGTACGGATCGCTGATCCGGTCGTTCAGCCACGTGCTGTCGAATTTTCCGGTCACGATCGACTGCACGTCCGGCACCCATTTGAGGGTGTTGATCGCGGTGAGCCACAGCGGAATGAAGTTGAACCCGAAGCCGCCGCCGGGGGCGAGAACATCGTCGACCAGATCGCTGCCGGGCACCACCGGGAAAATCGCCTTCAGCGCGGGCGGCTGCTTCTCCGCCACCTGCACCTGATTGATGCCCGAATAGGAAATGCCGGTCATCCCGACCTTGCCGTCCGACCACGGTTGCCGCGAAGCCCAGTCGATCACCTCCACGGTGTCCTGCTGCTCGCGTTGGCGCAACATATCCCATTCGCCCTGCGAGAAGCCGGTGCCGCGGACATCGACCACGACCTGGGTGTAACCGCTCTTGATCAGCTGCCGGTCGACGGAGAAGTTGCGCAGCTCGCCGCCGCCGAAGGCCTTGGTCAGATCGGTGACCCCGGACAGCGCGGTGCCGCTCATGTCGATCTGGCGGAACAACCCCAGCAGCGCGTCGGACAGCCCCGGAACCGAGCCCGCGTGGTCGGCCAGATTCGAGACCAGTTTGGTGTAGGGCGTCATGTTCACGACGACCGGCGTGCGGGTGTCGACCGGACGGCTGGCGGCATCGGCGGGCCGGTACACATTGCCCTTCAGCACCGTGCCGTCGCTCATGGTGATCGGCACATCCCAGTCGATGTGGATGTTCGGATACTGCTGCGGGCCGTCCTCGGTGGCGGTCCACGCGGCGCCGGCGGCACCGCCGTCCGGACCGGTCGCGACGGGCCCGGCCTGAGCCGGAGTGGCGAAGAACGGGACGGTCACCGCGGCGGCGACGGCAGCGACTGTGGCGCGTAACGCGTACTTCATCGAACGTGATCCGCCTCTCGAAATGGTCGAACGCCGGAGAGTGTATCTACTGCGGAGTAAGTTGCAAACCAGCGGTTACAACTTCTGCAAGAAAAAACTCTCAACTTCTCAGCCCCTCATCCACGTCGATGACCAGCGGAAAGCCCGGCGGTTTACCTACCGGAAGTTATCCACACCACTCCCCACCGGCCCGGACGCTACTACCGGCGGTGCGCATCGGGGCACGAACCGCCGCGCGGCAATTCGATAGCCACGAATCGGCAGAAGAGATGCAGCTCACAAAACGTGAGTATTGCATATTCATACGCGCGACCGAGGGAACTTCGACATTCGGAAACCGTACGAACGCAGCGGGTTCGAGATATACGACAACGCGCCGCGGTCGATGACCGCGGCGCGTCGGAAAGTGCGGGAATCCGGTTTATTTACCGCCCTGGCTCGCGACCGCGGCCGCACCCGCGGCTGCCGCCTCGGGGTCCAGATACGCCGCGGGACCGATCGGACGCAGATTCTCGTCCAGTTCGTAGCGCAGCGGAATACCCGTGGGAATGTTGAGGCCAGCGATATCCTCGTCGGAAATACCGTCCAGATGTTTCACCAGTGCGCGCAGCGAATTTCCGTGCGCCGCAACCAGAACGGTCTTTCCGGCCACCAGATCGCGGGAAATCGTGGACTCCCAATACGGCACCATGCGGGCGACGACGTCCTTCAGGCATTCGGTCGCCGGCACGTCGATACCGGCGTAGCGCGCGTCGCCGCTCTGGCTGTATTCGCTGTCGGCCTCGATGGGCGGGGGCGGGGTGTCGTAGCTGCGGCGCCACATCATGAACTGGTCGTCGCCGTACTGATCGCGGATCTGCGCCTTGTTCTTACCCTGCAGCGCGCCGTAGTGCCGCTCGTTGAGCCGCCAGTCGCGGACCACCGGAATCCAGTGCCGATCCGCGGCGTCCAGGGCGATATTCGCGGTGCTGATCGCCCGGCGCAGCAGCGAGGTGTAGACGATATCGGGCAGGATGCCGTGCTCGGCCAGCAGTTCACCGGCCCGTTTACCCTCGGCGACACCCTTGTCGGTCAGGTGCACATCCACCCAGCCGGTGAACAGATTGAGAGCATTCCATTCGCTTTCGCCGTGGCGCAGCAACACGAGGGTGTACGTCATGCAGGTCATGCTAGCGGTGCCGCGTCGGCGAATTTCAGCTGCGCCGGATCGGGCGCTCGCGACCGCCACGAGCCGCGACCTACCAGCTCACGGTCAGATCGTAGGCCGTCAGAATCGCCTGCAGGGCCGGGTTGATCGGCGGAGGCAGCACCTCCACGCCCGGATCCGCCGACGTGACGAGTCCGTTGGAGGTGTGCGCGAGTCCGGTCCGGCGCAGCCAGATGGCCCAGCAGTCCCATTCGCTGCCGTGCCGCGAACCGTAGGCGATCCCGTGCGCGAGGCTGTCGTCGTCGAGCGTGATCTGCCAGATCCGCGTCGAGATCGCCGTCGTGAGCCAGCGCTCGCCGCCGCGCAGTTCGGCGACCGTGACCTCCCGCAGGCCGCGCTCCACGAGTGCGATCGGGGCATATCGCGCGATCGCCGAGAGGCTGGAGGCCGCCTCGATATCGATGAACCATCCGTGCGTCGGCAGCGTCAGAAGGTAGAGCCGATATTCGCTGAGCCACAACATGTTCAGCTCGCGGGGCGGCCGATATCCCGAACTCTGCCATTCCTCTTTGATCAGCGATTCGAGCTCGTCGTCGGAGCCGACATCGTCGAAATAGTGGGACGCGCGACGGGGAAGTTTCGGTTTGAGGGGTGCGAGAAGCTCTCCGTACGCGCCCTGTTCGGTACTGGCGGCGTACACGGTCTGCTGACCTTCGACGTCGTAGCGGTTCCACTCCGCCCGTGATTCGTCGCTGGAAATCCCGCGCTGGAGCGGATTGAGCGGTCCATAGGAAGGTTTCGCCAGCCGATAGACCTCGCGAGACGCCGCGGGGAGAAGCGCGAATCCGGTCTTGGCGCAGCGCCGAGCATTTCGGGTTTCGCGCACAGACACCGGTCTCCCTCTTCCGACAGCCTCCCAAAGGGGGAAGTTTATCGAAAGGGAGCTTTCCCGCGCGGCCAGGTCGACCGAGTCAGTTGTCCGAGCCGTCGACGAATGCGACTGCGGCAGCGATGGTCTCGCGGAATCGGTCCGCACGGATCGCCAGGGCGGGCGACTCCTCACCCAGCCGCGGATTGGCTCCGATGAACCACGACCGCGCCACATCGCTGTCCTCGGCGGTCGCCAGGATGATCCAGCACCGATGCGCGACCTGCAGGCGAGCCAGTGCGGCATCCCGGGGCGTCGGCCCTTCGGCATGGGACCACTTGTGCGGCAGCTTGCGGTCGCGGACTCCGGCGATCAACGCCACCAGCGTGGGACCCAGATGTTGGACGAGTTGTCGCGCCAGCTCCGCCGGACGCAGTTTGGCCGTATCGACATGACTGGTGATGGCGAGAGCGTTCGCAACGGTCATCTGTCTCAACCCTCCAGTGCACGTGCCGGCCGCAACACGGGCAGATAGTTCAGTGTAGCCGAAAATGCCACCCTAATGCAACCGCTTCTGCTACCTTATCAACCTCCGTATCACCCGTCCGGAACACCGCACTCCCGCTAGGACCTCCCTGTTCCATGCGACTGTCGAGAAATACGCGCGGAAGTCACTCCTCGGGACTGCACAGTCCCCCGTCGCCGCCCAGCGACGCCGACGCCCTGACCGTGAGCCTGCACTACCTGGTCTATTACCGGAACGAGTACGAACGCTCCCGACTGGTGGTCAAGACCCGGGCCAAGCGGGTGGTCGTATGGACTGCCGTCGCCAACGGTGTCATCGCCGTCCTCGGTACCGCGGTGGCCGTCTTCCAGGCTCCCTGGATCGGTCTGCTCAGCACGGGCCTCGCCGCGTCGATCGGCGTGGTCACCGCCTGGGACGGCTTGTATCGCCACCGCGAGATGTGGATTCAGCGCAGCGTCATCATCGGCCAGCTCCAGACACTGCTGCGCGGCGTCGAACTCCGGCGCGCTCAGCACGAGGACCGCGATGTACTCGCGCGAGAGGCGATGATCGAACTCAATGCGATCCTCGCCGAAGATCTGGAAGCCTGGACCTCGATGCGCCGGACCCAGCCACTGGCGCGCGAAGCCGCCGACACGAGCAAGGACCGCTAGTCCCGCTCTGCTCGAATCCGGTCCGCCTCTGAGGGGTTGTGATCGCTACGAAAGAGTCTCCGGACAGCCGGCAGCGGGCGACATTTCTACAAGACGCGCGGCCGCGACCTCCGGGACGGTAAGGGCATCAGCCGTCCTCAGGAGGAGATATGAAAACTGCCGCTGCCGGTCGGGCGAGACGCGTGGTGCTGCTGCTGGTCAGCGCGCTCGTCGCACTGCTCGTCGGGAACACCACAGGGGTCGCGACGGCCGCACCGGACGATTCCGTGGACCGGATGGTCCCGCTGCCGGACGGCGATATCCACGTCGTCACCAGCGGAGCGCCGAGCGCACGGGCGGTGGTGCTGATCCACGGGACCGGCGGCTCGGTCTCGTGGTGGGATCCGGTACTGCCCGCGCTGGCGGACTTCTACGTGGTGCGGGTGGACCTGCTCGGTCACGGCCGCTCGGCCAAACCGGACAGCGGTTACGGCATGGCCGAACAAGGACGTCGGGTCGGGGCGGTCCTCGACCGGCTCGGGGTGCGGCACGCGACCGTCGTCGGGCACTCCACCGGCGGATACGTGGCGACCGAACTCTCCGCTCAGCGCCGGGATCTGGTGAACGCGATCGGATTGATCAGCACCGGGTCCCGCCTGGACGCGTTCACCGACAACGGCCCGCTCGGCAACCTGCTGTTCGTCCCGCAGATCGGGCAACCGCTGTGGCCCCTGCTCCCGGACGCCGCCATTCGGTACGCCATGAGCAGCGCGTTCACTCGCGACGTCGCGATTCCGCAGCAGCTGGTGGACGACTTCCACGGCATGACCTACCGCAGTATCACCGCCACCTCCGACGCATCGGATGTCTATCTGCGGGAACGGCAGGAACCCGACCGCCTCGCCGATCTCGGGCTGCCGAGCCTGGTGCTCTACGGTTCCCGGGACCACCGGTGGCCGGCCGCATCCTTCCAGGACTACCGGCGCGTGCCGGGTGTGCGGATCGAATCGCTCGACTGCGGCCACAGCCCGATGATCGAGGAGCCCGGCCCCACCGGAGAACTCCTGCGCGACTTCGCCGGTCGGCACTGAAGCCGCACGACGCGCCTTCGAGCGCCGGGAGTTCGTGACCCACATCACTGTGCGAGGTGGATGAGTTCTCCCGGCGCGTTCCGTCTACCCGAATATGAGCGCACAGAGCACCGCAGCGGTGAAGGGTCCCGCGTCCTACTTCCCCGCCATCGAGAAGAAATACGGTCGGCCCGTCGAGGAATGGTTCGACATCGTTCGCGGATCGGAGCTGACCAAGCATATGGAGCTGGTCGCCTGGTTGAAGAGTGAGCACGGGCTGGGCCACGGGCACGCGAATGCGCTTGTCGCGCATGTGCGCAGCATCGACAACGGGTAGGCAGCGCGGGACCGGCCCGACGGCGCGCAGGCGCCGGCCGTCGAACCGGCCCACGTCCTCAATCGGTCGCGAGAGCCGCCGCGCCCACCAGCGTGGCACCGTCGGTGATCGGGGATTTCACGACACGAAGTTCACGGATGAAGCCGAGGCCGGCATGTTTCACCACCGCCGCCCGCAGCGGATCCCACAGCGGCGCGCCGGATTCGGCGAAACCGCCACCGATCACGACACGGTCGATGTCGAGCATCGCGGCGGCAGACGAAATGGCTTGTCCCAGAGCTGTCCCCGCGCGCGACAGCGCGGCCGCGGCGACGGCGTCACCCGCTCCGGCGGCGCGTGCCAGTTCCATCCCGGTCGTTCCCGTCCAGCCCTGTGCGCGTGCCCACCGGACGGAGGACATGCCACTCGCGACCGCCTCCACACATCCGACACCGCCGCAGGCACACGGCACATCCCAGCCCGGTACCACGATATGGCCGACGTGCCCGGCATTCCCGGTGCGGCCCACGAGAACTCGGCCGTCGCTGACGATGCCGCCGCCGATTCCGGAGGAGACCGTCATCGCCAACCCGGACCGAACACCGCGTAAACCACCGACGCGATACTCCGCCAATGCCAAGGCCGCGCCGTCGATCGCGAATCGAATATCGGCCTCGGGGAACAGTTCTCGCACCGCGGCGACGATCGGGAAGCCGTCACGCCACTCGGGAATGTTCAAGGGGGCGGTGCTACCGGCACCGACATCCACCGGGCCGGCGGCGGCGATTCCGATCGAGGCCACCTCGAATTCGCCGGTGCCACAGGTGTCGTCGGCCGATGCGGCAGCTATCACCTGCCGCAGCAGCTCGCGGCAGGCTTCCCACGCTCCCCGGGAAGGCACGTCGACTCGGCGCATGTGCCGCAGCAGGGACAGCGATCGGGATCGTGCTGTGGATTCGTCGTACGAAACGGACTCGATCGGCGCCATCGCGACGGCTGCGGCGAATTTCGTCGCGCCGATATCCACAGCCAGCACGCCCATCTCGCCACCGCCTCCTCAGCGCATCTCCCGATCGGATGCACGGTACCCACTCGGCGAGCGAGAGCTGTCAGGACTCCTCGGTATCCACCAGATGCTCGAACGCCCGCAGGTTCTTCAGCGATTCACCGCGCGAGACACGCCATTTCCATTCGCGCCGAATGGATTCCGCGAAACCGAGCTCCAGCAGCACATTGAAGTCGCCGTCGACCGCCTCGAGAATCTGGCCGAAGATGCGGTCCAGTTCGTCGGGGGTCACGGCATGGGTCGCGATGCGGCCGACCAGATAGATGTCACCGACCCGGTCCAGGGTGTAGGCGACACCGTAGAGGCGGCGGTTGCGGCGCAGCAGATACTTGTAGACACCCTCGAAGTTCTCGTCGGGTTTGCGGCAGACGAAGCATTCGAAGCGCACGCCGTGCTTGCCGACCGTCAGCATGACCGTCGTCTTCAGCTTGCGCTCACCGGGCAGCACCACGACGAAGGTGTCCCGGCCCTCGCGGGTGTAGTCGATCTCGCGCTCACGCACGGTGTCGTCGATCAGCTGCGCGGTCTGCGCGATGGTGTCACTCACCGGCGTACCACTCCCATCCGGCGCCGCCACAGCGCCCGCGACCTGGCTTGACTGCTCTCTGTCAGCAACGTACCCGGCATTCGCGAACGCACACCCCGATGCCCGGCCAACGCCTCGGCATAGCAGTCGAGCAACCCGTCGGCGGTGTGTTCCCAGGAGAAACCGGCCGCATGATCCACCGCTGTCGCGCCCATCCGCCGCAACCGTTCCGGATCGTCGAGCAGCCCGCGCAGGGCGGCCGCCCACTCGTCGGCCTGGTGCCCGGATACCAGCATGCCCGAAACACCGTCTCGCACAGCGGTACTCAACCCGCCGACGTCGGCGGCCAGCACCGGTGTGCCGCTGGCCTGCGCCTCGATGGCGACCAGGCCGAACGACTCGTTGTAACTCGGCACCGCGACGATATCCGCGGCCCGGTACACCTGCACCAGACGATGCGGCGGCTGCGGCGGCAGGAATGTCACCCGATCCGAGATGCCGAGCGTGGCGGCCAACTCGATCAGCGCGTCCGGGCGATCCAGCCCGGTGCCCGAGGGCCCACCCACGATGAGCACCCGCAGCTTGCGTTCGGGTTCGGCGCGCAGCACCTCGGCCGCCGCGAACACGAGCACATCGGGAGCCTTGAGCGGCTGGATCCGGCCGACGAAGGCCACCACCTGCTCATTCGGCTCGATACCGAATTCGGCGCGCGCGGCCGCCCGGTCACCGGGGCGATAGCGGGACAGATCCGCACCCGGGGGCACCACGTCGATGCGCTCGGATTCGGCGCCGTAGAGCTCGACGAGCTGGCGGGCCTCCTCGGCGGTATTGGCGACCAGCCGATCCGATTCGGCGATGATCTGTTTCTCGCCGACCACCCGCGACAGTGGTTCCGGCGTATCGCCCTCGGCCAGGAATGCGTTCTTCACCGCGGCCAGCGTGTGCGCGGTGTGTACCAGCGGCACCCGCCACCGATCCCGGGCCAGCCAGCCCACCTGCCCCGACAGCCAGTAGTGCGAATGGATCAGGTCGTAGTAGCCGGGCAGCTGCCGGGCCTCCTGACGCAACACCTCCGCCGCGAACGGGCACAGCTGAGTCGGCAGATCGTGTTTGTCCAGCCCCTCGAACGGTCCCGCCACCACATGCCGCACCAGCACCCCCGGCGCGGCCTCGACCACCGGCTCGTCGTTGGAGGATGTCGCACGCGTGAAGATCTCCACCTCCACGCCGCGGCGAGCCAGCTGTAGCGCCGACTGCAGCACGTAGACGTTCATCCCGCCCGCATCGCCGGTACCCGGCTGTGCGAGCGGAGAGGTGTGCACCGACAACACCGCGATCCGATGCGGACGTTGATCCGGGCGATAACTCACACACTCCAGTGTGCACGCCTCGACGCGTCAACCGTTATGCGCTCGTGCCTCGAGTGAGCGTAGTCACACCCATGGCTGGGAGGTGGTGGTGGACGGGATCACCCGAGCGAGACAACGAATTCCGTGAGCTCATCGGCGAAGCGCTGGGGATCCTCGACGAACAGGCCGTGCTGGGCGTCGTCCCAGAACGAGGTGCGCGCCTCGGGGGCGTGCTCGGCGATGTAGCGGCCGTTCTCGACGGGCACCACGGGATCGGCGGTGCCGTGCATGACGAAGACCGGAACGTCGAGGTTGCGCAGGGTTTCGGTGTTGTCGACGGTGCGGTAGAACAGCGCCTTGCGGACGCGGGGCGGAGTCGCGAGGCTGCCGCCGAACAGGCGCTGGGCGTCCTCGCCCTTGTCCCGGCCGGGTCCGGTGTTGGCGTTGCCGAAGGCGGCGAAGCCGCGCATCGCCCGGCCGGCGCTCTCCTCGAACACGTCGGGGATGGCCTTCTGCATCGCCGGCCCGGGCTGGGAACCCTCGACGCCCCGGCCGATCCCGGCCTGCGATCCGCAGTACACCACCCCGGCCACGGCGCCGGTGCCGTACGCGGTCAGATAGTCGCTGAGCACGATGCCGCCGTAGGACCAGCCCAGCAGCACGGCATCGGCGGTGATGTTCTCCGCGGCCAGCACCGCGGCAACGTCGGCCGCCCAGTTCTTCGGATCGTCGTATCCGGTCTCGGGCGCATCGGAGTACCCGTGCCCGCGCAGATCGACGGCGACCACGCGGAAGGTCTCGGCCAGAATCTCCGCCGCACGGCCCCAGCACCGCAACGTGCCGGCCCACCCGTGCAACAACACCAGCGGACGTCCCTGTTCGGGCCCGGAGACCTCATACACGATATTGGTTCCGTCCGCGCTGACCACATCCCGAATCGCCATGCTCGCCAGGTTAACGGGGACGCTAGGCTCGATTCCCATGAGCACTCGTCACGCCGTCGTCACCGGAGCGAGCTCGGGAATCGGTGAGGCTACCGCCCGCGAGCTCGCGAAACAGGGCTATCACGTGTACGTGGGGGCGCGCCGGATGGACCGGCTGCAGGCGCTGGCCGACGAAATCGGCGGTACCGCAATCGAATTGGACGTCACCGACGAGTCGTCGGTACGCCTGTTCACGGATGCGGTCGAACGGGCCGACGTGCTGGTCAACAATGCCGGCGGGGCGAAGGGGCTGGCGCCGGTCACCGAGGCCGACCTCGACGACTGGCGGTGGATGTGGGAGACCAACGTGCTCGGCACGCTGCGGGTGACCAAGGCGCTGCTGCCGAAGTTGATCGACTCGGGTGACGGGCTGATCGTCACCGTCACCTCGGTCGCCGCCCTGCAGCCCTACGACAACGGCTCCGGCTACACCTCGGCCAAACACGCGCAGGCCGTCCTGCATCGCACACTGCGCGGCGAGCTGCTGGGCAAGCCGGTGCGGCTCACCGAAATCGCGCCGGGCGCGGTCGAAACCGAATTCTCGCTGGTCCGGTTCGGCGGCGACACCGAGCGCGCGGCCAAGGTCTACGAAGGTATCGACCCGCTGTTCGCCGCCGACATCGCCGAAATCATCGGCTTCGTCGCGAGCCGCCCCCCGCACGTCAACCTCGACACCATCGTGGTGAAGCCGCGCGACCAGGCCGACGCCGGCCGCTTCGCCCGCCGCTGAGCCGGCGCCCGGCGCGCAGCCGGACGCGACCACGACGGCCCGAACTCGACGGGCCGGTCAGCGGGTTCTAGCTGCCGCCGCGCACGGGTCCCGGCGCCACCGGAGTCGCCGATACCACCGGTGCGGGCTGGCCCTGGATCGCCGACATGGTCTTCCAGGTGTCCCAGTCGATGGTCCAGTCGTAGAGGTCGCCGTCGGCGGCGGACAAGGCGATCGACGTGCCGGTGACCTCGACCGGGTCGCCGTACATGGCCGTCGGGAAGTACTGCTGGGCGTCGCTGGTGCTCAAGTTGATGCAGCCGTTGGTGACGTTGGTATTGCCTTGCGCGGAGGCCGATTCCGGGTTCGCGTGGATGAATTCGCCGTTGTTGGAGATGCGTACCGCCCAGCGTTCGCGAACGTTGGTGTAGAACGGCGGATTCGACATCAGGAAGTCTTCGTACTTCTCGGTCACCACGTGAATGCCCGAACGCGTCACGTTGCGCGCCTCGTTGCCCTCGCCGAAACTGCACGGGAAGTCGAACAGCGTCGAACCGTCCCGGATCACCTGGACCCGGTGGCTGGGCGCGTAACCCTTCACGATCTGGCTGCGGCCGATGGTGAACTGCGAGGACAGATCGGAGTTGCCGTAGACGCCGCCGCCCAGGTCCAGGCCGTACAGCTTGGCGGCGAAGGTCACCGCCGTGCCGGGCGCCCAGTAGTTGCGCGGGCGCCAGTGCGCGCGGGACCCGCCGTTCTCGTCGGGCAGCCAGGCCCAGCCGCCCTCGGTCTCCGGAGTGGTCGTGACGGTCAGCGCCTTCTCGACCGCCTCCTTGTTCTCGACGTGCTTCTTGAACTGCACGATGATCGGCGCGGCGATGCCGACCTCTTGCCCGTCACCGATGTTGATGGTGGCGGGCACGGTCTGTTTGGGGGCGAGGGTGGTGAATTTCGACTCGATCGGCACGGGCTTGTTGTCGGTGCCGACCGCCGTACCCGACCAGGTGTAGGTGACGCCGTAGCCGAGCGGCTCGTTGACCTTGAAACTGCTCCTGTCGGGCGACAGGACGCCGGTGACCTGCTTACCGTCCGGATTGGTCAGGGCGACCTGGTCCAGGCGGCCACTGGTCACGGTCACCGAGACGGGCGCGATCGGGTTGACGTCGCCGGTTCCGTTCCCGGGCTCGAATTTCAGCTTCGCGACCGGGCCGGACTCCTTCGGCGCGGACGAACCGCTCCCGCCGCTGCCCGAACATCCGGCCACCAGCGCGGCCACCGCCAGCTGGCCGGCCCCGACCAGAACGGCCCGGCGGCCGGCAATTCCTCGAATGTTCACTTCCGCGAATTTACCGCGCCCCTCCGACAGCCCGGCCCGATCGGAACGTGGCGCCCGCCACCCGTCAGAGCTCGAGACCGACGGTCACCGGTTCGGGTTCCAGCCTGATTCCGAAACACTGTTCGACGCCCGCCCGCACGGTGCGCGCCAGGCCCACCAAGTCCGCGGCGCGGGCAGAACCCCTGTTGGTCAGGGCGAGTGTATGTTTCGTCGACAACCGGACGGGAGCGTCCGGACCTGGGAAACCCTTGCCGAATCCCGCGCGTTCGATCAGCCAGCCGGCGGAGAATTTCACCCCACCCTCGGCGGCATAGGTCGGAATAGTGATATCGCCCACATGCGCCCGGATCGCCTCGACGACGGCGGGCGCCCGATCGTGCGCCACCACGGGATTGGTGAAGAACGACCCGGCGCTCCAGGTGTCGTGGTCGGCCGGATCGAGCACCATGCCCTTGCCGGCGCGCAGGGCGAGTACCGCCTCGCGCACGGCCGCGGCCGGACGGGACTCGCCGTCGGCGGCATCGAAGGCGCGGGCCAGTTCGCCGTATCGCAGTGGGGCGCTGGCACCGTCGGGATTCACCTCGAACTCCACCGCCAGCACCACCGCCCGATCGGAATGCTTGAGCACCGAGGTGCGGTAACCGAAGCCGAGTTCCTCCGGTGCGGCCCATCGGATTTCGCCGCTGACGCGATCCAGCAGGTGAATCCGGCGCAGCGCCTGCGCCACCTCGACGCCGTAGGCGCCGACGTTCTGCACCGGCGTCGCGCCGGCCGAACCCGGAATTCCGGACAGGCACTCGAGTCCGCCGAATCCGGCGGCGACCGTCGTGGCGACCACGCCGTCCCAGTCCGCGCCCGCCTCGGCCGTCACACTGTCGGCTCCGAGCTCGACGGCGTCGGTGGCGATGCGGACGACGACGCCGGCGAATCCGCTGTCGGCGATCAGCAGGTTGGAGCCACCGGCCACCAGCAGCACCGGAACGCCCGCGGTGTCGAGCGTGCGCACCGTCTCGACGAGTGCCTCGGTGGTGCGACATTCGGCGACCGTCGCGGGCCCGCCGACCCGCAGGGTGGTCAGCTGCGCCAGCGGCACCGATTCGCGCACCTGCGCGCCGGTCGCGGCCAGCAACTCCCGCACGTTGTCGAATGCCACCACTCGAGATGTCTGCACATCGAAAGACGGTAGCGTGTCACACCATGGCGACACCCCTGGCGTACACAGCTCACTACGCGCACCCCGCCGCGGCGGTGCGCGCTGCGCTCGCCGACGAGCAGTACTGGAAGGACCGCATCGAGGAGGTCGGCGGGCCCGGTGCGCGGCTGGACTCCTTCTCGGCCGACGGGGACCGGCTGCGCGTGGAGATGGTGCAGACCATCCCCGCCTCCGAACTGCCCGCCGCGATCACCTCGGTCCGCCCGGGCGATCTGATCATCCCGCGTACCGAAACCTACGAGGGCCTGTCCGGCGTTTTCGAAGCGCATGTCGAGGGTGCGCCGGCGAAGGTGCGCGGCACGGTCACCCTGACCGGTTCCGACACCGCCTCCCAGGCCGTGGTCGACGGCTCGGTCGAGGTGACGATCCCGTTGTTCGGCAAGAAGATCGAGGCCGTGGTGGCCGAGAAACTGCTGGAACTGCTGGCCTCGGAGACCGACTTCACCAACACCTGGATCGCCAACCACTGATCGGGGCGCTCCCCGGGGACCAGTACCCTGGTCCCCCATGGCCCGCCGATTGGACTATTCCGCTCGCTATCCGCTGCACACCACCGAAGAGGTGTACGCGGCGCTGTCCGACCGCGCCTACTGGGATGCGCGGATGGAGGAGATGCGCAAGCACTCGCCGAACGAGGTGGTCCACCTGCAGGCCGACGGCGACGGTATCGAGGTCGAGGTCCGCCACATCCTGCCGCGCGACATGCTGCCCGAGATCGCGCAGACCGTGATGCGCAAGGACCTGGTGATCACCCGCAAGGAGAGCTACGGGCCGTTCGGTCCCGAGGTCGAGGGTGAGTTCAGCGCATCGATTCCGGCCGGTCCGGGGACGCTGACCGGCACCGTGCGCTTGTTTCCCACCGAGACCGGCTGCACCCTGCGCACCTCACCCGTGGCCAAGGTCTTCATTCCGATGCTGGGGCCCAAACTCGAGCAGATGATGCTGGTCAACCTCGTGGACCTGTTCCGCGCCGAAGCCGAATTCACCCAGCAGTGGCTCGAAGAGCAGCGCCCGACGGCCTGAGTTCCGTGGCTCCACCGCACGCCTGCATCACCACGATGAGACCGCCGGGCCGGCCCGGTGCTGCGAACATCGGACATCTCGGCTCGGCCGGCCACTCGCGCACTGCCGCCGTACCGTCGGCCGGGGGTACGTCCAAGCCGGTGGGCGCCATCACGCGCGGAACCACCGGGATCAATCGGCTGCGCCGCAGCGACCGCTGGCTGAGCCACGATCCACTGGTCGTCGAGCGGCTGCGGGCGGCCGCGGACCCGCTGGTGGTCGATCTGGGCTACGGGGCGAGTCCGGTGACCACGCTGGAATTGGCGGCCCGGCTGCGCCGGGTGCGCGCCGACATTCGCGTCGTCGGTCTGGAGATCGATCCCGAGCGCGTCGTTCCCGCTCGCGACGGCGTGCACTTCGCCCGGGGCGGGTTCGAACTCGCGGGACTGCGGCCGGTCCTGGTGCGGGCGTTCAATGTGCTGCGGCAATACGACGAGAGCGAGGTCGCGCAGGCGTGGGCGACAATTCTCGGCGGATTGGCTCCCGAGGGACTCCTGCTCGAGGGCACCTGTGACGAACTGGGCCGCCGCTGCGCGTGGATTCTGCTCGGCCGCGACGGCCCGATCTCGCTGACGCTGGCCTGGGATCCGTTCACCGTCGGCAAACCCTCCGATATCGCCGAACGGCTGCCGAAGGCGTTGATCCACCGCAATATTCGCGGTGAACGCGTGCACACGCTGCTCACCGCGGCCGACCGGGCGTGGGCGCATGCCGCGCCGATGGCGGTGTACGGGCCGCGCGTGCGCTGGCGGGTGGCGGCGGAACTGTTGCGGGAACAAGGCTTTCCGGTGCGGAACTACCGGCGGCGGATGCGTGATTGCGTCCTGTCGGTGCCGTGGGAGTGTGTGCGGCCCGACTGAATTCGCGGTGCGCGATCGCCGGGTTCAGGCCGCGGCGAGGGCGCGGCGCACCCGTGCGGCCGCATGCGGCGGCAAATTCGCACTCGCCGAAGCGATTTCGTGCGGAATGCAGCGATGGATGGCGACCGCGTCGGCGACCACCTCGTCCAGCGCCCCCTGTCCGATCCCGGTTTCGGCGAGGTCCAGTACGGTCCGCACGGGGGTGGTCACCAGGAACGCACCGGCCGACTCCACATCACCGCGATGCAGCTCGCGGCGCAGGACGACCAGCCGCGGGGCCGCGGGCGGGCGGCCCGCACTCGCGGACAGGTGCAGAAAGCGCGGGCGCAGGCGGCCCAGGCCGTGCAGTTCGGCAGCGCTGTGATGGGAGACGGCGGCGGCGCCGTCGAACCAGGCCGCCCACATCGCGTATTCGTCGAGCGGGCCGTCCGGCCAATCGGCCATGCGCAGAATGCCGAGGCCGGCGCGGATCACGGAACCGTCGGCGAGGGCGCCACGGATCCGGTGCTCACAGCCGGCCCGCAATACGATGCGCGTGGTGAAGTATCCGGCGTGCCGATCGGCCAGCCGGCGCAGCACCCACCAGCCTTGCTCGGAATCCCCCGGTCGGCGCGCGGCCGCGGCGTCCCCTGCATCGTGCGCGGACATGGGATCAGGTTACGCCGGACCGCTGTGCCTCATGTCACAATCGCGTCGGCACTGCATGACAAGCCTCACAGGCTCCACAGAGCGGGCTCAGAAAGCTCGGGAAGAATCGGTTGCCATGACCACTCCGGACACCGCGGTACCCGCTCCCGCACCGGCGGGTGAACCCAAACGCCGCAACGGGCGGCGGATCGCACTGATCGTCGGACTCGTCGTGCTGCTCGCGCTGGTCGGCACCGCGGCGGGCGCCGAAACCTATCTGCGCCACAAGAATCAGCAGTGCATGGCCTCCCAGGTCGAGAAGGAGCTGGGGTCGAAGGTCGATGTGGGATTCGGGCCGAAGCCGTTACTGCTCACCGCCGTCGACCACAAGGTCCAGTACATCACCGTCGACAGCGACGACGCGAAGTTCGGGCCCGCCGTGGACATGAAGGTGCACGCCCGGCTCAACGACATCACCCTGCTCGACGGCGGGCGCGGCGGCGCGAAGGTCGGCAGCAGCTCCGCCGACGCGACCTGGAGCAACGAGGGCATCGCCCAGACCCTGACCGGGCTCGTCTCCGGCGTGGAATCGGATCCGGCCGGCGGCACCCTGGACGTCAAGGTGCTCGGCGGTATCGCCGATCTGAAGGTTCAGCCGCACATCGTGGACGGCAAGATCGAGGTCAGCACGCAGTCGGCCTCGCTGCTCGGGCTGGGGCTGCCCACCGATCTGGTCGACAGCATCGTCGGTTCGATGACGCAGAGCCTGCAGAACTACCCGCTGGGTATGCAGCCGACCAGCGTGAAGGTCACCGACAACGGCATCTCGGTGTCGCTGCGGGGCGGCCCGACCACCCTGCAGGGCGGTGGCGACACGGAGATCCGCTGCTGATCGAGCCGGGGTGCAGCGAGCCCGGCGCCGCTCGCGGGCTCTACTCCGGGAAGCCGGCCAGCACATCGGCCGAGCGGGACAACCCCAGCCGGGTCGCACCGGCGTCGATCAGTTCGGCGGCCGCGGCGGCGGTGCGAATTCCGCCGCTGGCCTTGATGCCGAGCCGCCCGCCGACGGTCTCCCGCATCAGCCGCACGGCCCGTACCTCGGCGCCGCCCGCGGGGTGGAATCCGGTGGAGGTCTTCACGAAATCGGCGCCGGCGCGTTCGGCGGCACGGCACACCTCGACGATCGCCGCATCCGACAGCGCCGCGGACTCGACGATCACCTTGAGCAGCGCCCGATCCTCGACCGCCTCGCGGACGGTGACGATATCGGCGAGGACCGCGTTGTAGTCCCCCGCGACGGCCGCGCCGATGTCGATCACCATGTCGACCTCGGCCGCGCCCTGCTCTACCGCGAATCGCGCCTCGGTGCCCTTCACCAGGGAGTGGTGTTTGCCGGAGGGAAAGCCCGCGACCGTGGCGACGACCAGCCCGGGCGCGGTCACCGGCAGCATCGACGGAGACAGGCACACCGCGTAGACACCCAGTTCACGAGCCTCGGCGATGGTGTTCGCGACGTCGGCGGCGGTCGCCTCGGGGGCCAGCAACGTGTGATCGATCATCGCGGCGACCTGGGCGCGGGTGTAGGCGGTGGGAACGGTTTCGGACATGGGGACCAAGTCTGGCACAGCCCGCGAGCGTTCAGGGCCGCCGAGCGCTCGCGATCCGATGCGGCCCGCGAATTGGCTTACCCCGGACCGGCTTTGCGGCTCGCTGCCCGGGCGGCGTGATCGAACCGCGTGCGACCTGCGAGGATCGTGCCCATGAGTGGCACCGCGTCAGCCGATGATCGGCGTTTCGTCCTGAGCCTGGGCTGTCCCGACCGACCGGGCATCATCGCCCGCATCACCTCGTTCATCGCCGAGTTCGGCGGGTCGATCGTGGAGGCCGGTTATCACTCCGATCCCGATACCGGCTGGTTCTTCACCCGCCAGGCCATCGCGGCGGCGACCGTGCCGTTCGGCATCGACGAGTTGCGTGAGCGCTTCACCGTGGTGGCCGCCGAACTGGGCCCGCAGACCGATTGGCAGCTGCTGGATTCCGGGCGTCGCCGCCGCGCGGTCCTGCTGGTCAGCCGCGACGGGCACTGCTTGCACGATCTGCTCGGCCGGGCCGCCAGTGGCGAGTTGCCCGCCACTATCGAAGCGGTGATCGGCAACCATCCGGATCTGGGCGAGATGACCCGCGCGCACGGTATTCCGTTCCACCACGTGCCCTTCCCCGCCGATCCGGCCGAACGCGGCCCGGCCTTCGAGCGGGTGCGCGAGCTCACCGACGCCCACGATCCGCACGCGGTGGTGCTGGCGCGGTTCATGCAGGTGCTGCCGGCCGAATTGTGCGAGCACTGGGCCGGGCGCGCGCTGAACATCCACCACAGCTTCCTGCCCTCGTTCGTGGGGGCGCGGCCGTATCACCAGGCCTTCGCCCGCGGCGTGAAGCTGATCGGCGCCACCTGCCATTACGTCACCGCCGACCTGGATGCGGGGCCCATCATCGAACAGGACGTCAGCCGCATCGACCATGCCGACACAGTGCGCGACATGGTCCGGCAGGGCCGCGACATCGAACGTGTGGTGCTCGCGCGCGGACTGCGCTGGCACCTGGAGGGGCGGGTGCTGGTGCACGGGCGGCGCACCGTCGTTTTCTCGTAGCGCGTCTTCTCGTAGCCGGTCTTCTCGTGGCGACGCGGCGGGCCAAGACCGGGCGCCCTTGACCGGCCTTGGCGGACAACACGATTCAGCATCGTGTTGCCGTCCTCGCCGCGCGGAGCCGGCAGAGCGGCTCCGCTACGACAGGTCTTGTGGCGACTTCCCGATCCGAACGTGGGTCACCAGGATGCACCCGCGCCGCGAGTACGTCCAGCCCCGGCGGGCAGTCGCCGGGCGCTCAGCCCGCCACCGCACGGCGGCCGAAGCGAGTGACCTCGATCAATCGGCGCAGTTCGGCGTTGAACTCCGCACTCGCCTCGACATTCGCCAGATGTCCGGTGGCGAAGACCGAATAGCGATCCAGATTGCCCGCCGCGGCGAGCTCGTCGGCGATCTTGCGCGACATGCTCTCCGGCAGCAGATTGTCGTAGGCCCCGGCCACGACACTGGTCGGGATGCACAGATTCGCTGCGGCGCCGTGAATTTTGAGTTCGATCAGCGCCAGCGCGTACTTCGCCCGCACCAGCGGACGGCAGGAGCGCACGATCGAGAGCCCGAAGTCCACCTGATCCGCTGTGGCGTACCGATTCATGATGCGCGCCTTGAAGATTCCGCGCACCGGAGCACCGGCCGGGAACGGCACGGGCTGGCCGAACAAGGCGCGGCCCAGCCAGTCGGGGGCCGGGACGATGTCGTTGAAGATCGGCAGAACCCGGGTTTCGGCGGCGATATCGCCCGCCGTCGTGGTCAGCAGC
Organism: Nocardia sp. 852002-51101_SCH5132738; assembly: GCF_001665695.1. Lineage (NCBI taxonomy): Bacteria > Bacillati > Actinomycetota > Actinomycetes > Mycobacteriales > Nocardiaceae > Nocardia > Nocardia sp. 852002-51101_SCH5132738. The sequence goes on from NZ_LZML01000049.1 coordinate 91,506, forward strand.
AGGGCCGCGCTCGCGCGCTGCGCCACCTGCTCCGGATGGAATTTGGCCCAGGCCTGAATCGTGATGCCGCCCATGCTGTGTCCCACCAGGACGGCCTTACGTCCCGCCGGCACAACCGCGTCCAGGACGGCGCACAGATCGTCGGCCAGCTGTTCGGCGTCGAACCGGCCCGTCCCCAGGGTGCTGTCGCCGTGACCGCGCTGGTCGAACGCGATCACGCGGTGGTCGCGGGCGAAGGAGTTGATCTGCGGGTTCCAGTATTCGAGGCAGCAGGACCAGCCGTGCACGAAGACGATCACGTCGCCGTCGGCAGGGCCGTACGCGTGTACCCGCAGCCGGGCGCCGTCGGTCGTCGTGACCGAGACGACCTCTGCGTCGGGCGCGCAGTTCAACTCGGCCGTGCGGTAGGTACGCGAACGCATTTTCGCGCGGTATCCGCCGGTCAGAGCGCCGATGCCGGTCCGAAGGGCGGCAACGTTCTCGGGCAGGTTCACCAGCATGAGCACTCCTTTGTGTCCTACCGCACGTTACCGCGCTAGCAACGGTGCTTGCTAGTGCAAGCAGCGAAGAATTTCCGGTTTCGCACTTTTGTCCGGCGAAGCCGCACCTCAGCGCTGCTCACACCCCCACAGAGGCCGAATACCCATTCCGCCCAACGGCATTCACATCCGCCGGCGCAACGTCCCACTACCCGCTTCTATCGGCCGGCGCCACACAAGTGCTACGCCGAATTCGCCAAGCGATTGCCGAACCGGCTAGGCGGTCGCCTCGCGCACGTGCCGCGAGGCGTACGTCTCGTCCAGCACCTCGGCGAGTTCATCGTTGAACGCCTCGGATGCCTCGACGTTGCCGAGGTGGCCGGTCGGCAGTTCGACCAGCTTGCGGAACGCGCCGACCGAGCGCAGTTCCTCGGCCAGGCGCTCGGAGTGCACCGGCGGCGTCATATCGTCCACGGAACCGGAGATCACCGTGGTCGGCACGGTCACGCAGCGGGTACAGCTCTGCAGGGCCAGTTCGGCCAGCAGGAAGCCGAAGCGCGAACGCACGCGCGCCGGGCAGGAGCGCACGATCGCCAGGGCGAAATCGACCACCTCACCGGCCGCGGCCAGAGTCATGATCTGGCGGCGGAAGATCCACTTCACCAGCCGGATCGGCGGGAACACCACCGGCAGGCCGAGTCCGAGGCGGCCGATCGGGAACGGCAGCGCGAGCGGACCGCGATTGAAGCGCGGCACCACGGTGGTCTCGGCGATCAGGTCACCGGAGGCGGTATTGGCCAGCACCACCGCATCGGCCCGCTCGGCGACCTGCCGCGGATACCGGCCGGCCCAGGCCTGAATGGTCATTCCGCCGAGACTGTGCCCGACGAGGACCGCGCGCTGACCGGGGCGCAGCATGGCATCCAGGACGGCCGCGAGATCGTCGGCCAGCAGATCGGTGGACAGCGGTGCGGTGCCGGATTCGCTCTCGCCGTGACCGCGCTGGTCGTAGGCGATCACCCGGTATTCGCCGGCGAAGGCGTTGATCTGGGGATTCCAGTATTCGATGCAACAGGTCCAGCCGTGCGCCAGCACGATCGCCTCGCCGTCGGCGGGGCCGTAACTGTGCACGCGCAGCCGGGTGCCGTCGGACGCGGTCACCGCGGTCACCTCACACGGCACCGCCGGGGAATTCAGTGCGGGCAGGTCGTAGGACCGGGTGCGCAGTGCGGCGCGATGGGCGGCCGGCAGCCCGCGGAGACGCTTCACGATCCCCGCCACCGTGCTGGGCAACGTTGCCTGCATGAGAACACTCCTTTGTGTGTTACCGATCGATACAGTAACCCGAAGGAGTGGGTGCTTGCTAGTGCAAGCGCGGGGTTCGCTGTTTTACCAGCGCGGACCGCGCTGAATTTCGTCGACCTTAGGCCGCACATCGGCCAGATAGATACCCGTGGCGATCACCGCGGCGATCCCCAGCAATCCCACCGGCGTGCGAGCGAGCAGCAGGAAACCGAGGGCGACCGCCAGAATCGACACCCAGATCGGTTTGGTGAGTTTGTCCACGGCCGTGAACGCGTCGGCGCGCTGCCGGATCGCATGCACCAGCGCGAAGATGGTCGCGGCCATCGCGGCGAGCCAGAGCAGCCACAGGATTGCACTAGTCAGCTGGTACACAGCACCCATGATAGAAGCAACGCCCGCATGCGGCAGTGCGCATGCGGGCGTTGCGGGATCCGGTACGACCCGGATCCGTGTGACGGTTCCGGATTACCCCTCGGCCGGTCTTTGCTGCGGCCGAATTACTTCTTGGCCGGAGTGGTCTTCTTCGCGGCGGTGGTGGTGGTGGGCTTGGCCGGCGCCTTCTTGGCGGGGGCCTTCTTCGCCGGGGCCTTCTTGGCCGGGGCGGGCTCCTCGGCGGCAGCCTCGGTGGTCACCGCGACGACCTCGGCGTCGACGACCGCGGCGGCCTCGTCGGCCTGCTCGGCCGCTTTACCCAGAAACCCGCGAGCCTGATCGGACACCTTGGTCAGCACATCCTCGGCCCGGGTGACGACATCGGTGTAGATGTTCTCCACCTTGTCGAAACGCTCGTCGAAGCCGGGGTTGGAACGCAGCCGGTCGACGGTCTCCTCGCCGCGCACGGCCAGATCCGAGTACAGATCCACCAGCTGGCGGTAGTACTGGTCGACCAGCTTGCGCAGCTCCTCCGGGGTGAACTTCTCGCGCAGTTCGGCGAGGTCGTCCGGCAGTTCGGAGGGCAGTCCGGTCAGGCGGCCGCGCAGCGTCTCGATCTGATCCTGCACATCGGCCGGCAGATTCGACAGGCGCTCGCGAGCCTCCTCGACGCGGGAGTTCACATCGACGGTGGCGGCGCGGTCGCGGACGCGGTCGACGATATCGTTGACCGCCGCGTAGAGCGCGTCACCGGCTCCGACGGTCGCGTAGATCGGCTTGGTCACAGTGACGTTGGGCTGGGTCATGGTTGTTCGCTCTCCTGGCGTGGCGAGATTTCGGTAGTGCTGCCATCGGTGGCATGGTGCGGAACCTCGTTGTCCCTTGGGCTTTCGGGTGCACCGCCCCTCGGGCTCTCGGGCACACCGCCCCTGCTCCCCCCTGGAACCTGT